>CALHZE010000179.1 GCA_938040915.1 uncultured Bacteroidia bacterium
GACCATCCCTTGGATGCCCGTACCATAAGCCCCGTTGAGTCCACCGAAGACACGATATTTACTCAACTTGCGCGCCTCAATAGGCGATACGCCCTTGTCTAACAAGACGCGCTCGGCATCACGCACCCCGCTGAGGATTTGGTTCTGTTCCTCTGATTCTCCCTCAGCCTCCGCAGCCATATTCACGGCCTTCTGGATTAAGAAAAGGCGACTCGCCGCCAAATCGCGGAACTGCCCCGAGGTCTGGATTAAGACATCCACACGCGGACGCCCAAGCTCCTCAAGCGACATCAAGCGTACGTCCTGCACACGCCCCATACGGTTATAGACGGGCTCTGCCCCCAAGAGGTAGAGTATCTCGGCAATCGTCGTCCCCTCGCTTTCAATAAAGCTACTACTCCAGAGCGAGAAACTCACCTTGCGCGGCATCTCGCCATTGTTACGACGCTTGTAGTCTGCAATCAAGTCGTCTGCTAACTGCTTCCCGTGCGTCCAAGCATTCTTAGTCGGTGTGCTCTCCGCATCAATTGCGAAAAGATTGCGCCCCGTAGGCAATACATCGGGATTAGAGATGAAGTCCCCTGCCGAACTCGACGCCGTATACCCACCGGCAAAAGCGTTGAGTATCGCATCCAATTCCATTTGCGGACTCTGGTGGAGTAGGCGGTCATATTCTGCCACTTTCCCCAACGAACGCAGCAAGAGATTAACCGCATCGCCGAGCTGTTTCTCCTCAGCCGAAGGCTCTTCCACCATCGTTTTTTGCGAGGGCATACCCATCATCCCCGCAGGGGGCATCCCTTGTGGCATACCCTGCCCCATCCCTTCGGGCTTCTTACCACCCATCCCCGCGGGGGGCATTTCTTGCGGCATTCCTCCTTGTGGCATACCTTGCCTCATTCCCTCGGGTTTCTTACCGCCCATTCCAGCGGGGGGCATTTCTTGCGGCATTACCTTCCCCATTCCCTCGGGCGCCTTACCGCCCATTCCAGCAGGGGGCATACCGCCCCCCATTGCTTTCATGGCTGCTGGGGGCATACCGCCGCCCATCATGCCCATCATCCCCATGCCTTGATCCTCTTGGCTCTCCTCCCACAGAGCGACCTTCTTTGCTACTGCCAAGTCCTCCGCCGTAACGCCCATCTCTTTTACTAAACGCTCTGGCTGTAACGACGGATTGGCTTGCAGGCGCTTCACCCAACGCTCGGCGGGGTTGAGGGAATGGGTATCAAAATAAGCCGTCGATTTAAGCTGTGCCGTGGTTACCTTGCCGCGCGAAAAGTCGATTTGTGACAACGCATAAGCGACAGGATCTTCCGACATGAGCGTCACACTCGACTGAATCTTTGCCTCTGGGAAGGTTTCCCCCGTGATGTACGCTCCGCCCACAATCTTTGCCGAAGCCAACTCTTGGATGAAATCTGCCAGCTGATCAATCTCCGCACGACTGTACGGCGTCGTGGGGACGGTATCCAGTTTTAGGTCGCGGTGATACCCTTCCTTGAGGGCTAACTGCTTAATTTGCAAGCCGAGCTTGGGGTCGTCCTTCTCTTGACTCAGATACTGATCGGTAAGGCGGAGGAAGTTGCCCACAGCCCCCTCGAGTTGCGTCGCGATAAAGGGCGGCGGCAAGTAGGATACCAACTGTGCGTAGCTACGCCGCTTGGCAATCATCCCCTCCCCTACGTTCGCTGTGGTGTAATAGTAAACGTGCGGGATGTCATAGACAAGACGATCGCTATAATCTTGGCTCGAGAGTGCCACCTGTTTGCCTTGGATGAACTCCAAGCTGCCGTGCGTACCGA
>CALHZE010000180.1 GCA_938040915.1 uncultured Bacteroidia bacterium
GCGAATTGCGGGTGTAGCACGCTACACCCCTACGGGGGAATGGGGATCTGTGTTTGGTACGGACGCAACGCGATGCGTCCGTACAGAACCCCAATAGGGCGTCGCCTGCCCGATCTTACCCTTATTCGCTTGTCGCCCGCACGGGCCGTCCGCCCTTAGGACCTAGGAAAAGAAACGATCTAGGCGATCGTGCGCGGGGTTGAGTGTGAAAAGCACCACCCGATCCCCCTCTTGGATCTGGGTGTCGCCCGTCGCGATAAACGCCTCACTGCCTCGAATCACCCCCCCCGCAATGGTCAGACGCGGGAAATTTAAGTCCTTGATGCGCCCACGCGTGGCAGGAGCGCCCTCAGCGGCTACGTACTCTAACACCTCCGCATCAAGGTTTGTTAGGCAACGCATGAAGGAGATGTTACTCCCCATTGTGAACTGAAAGATGCGCGAGGCCGTGATCAACTTCTTGTTGACTACGGTGTCAATGCCAATCCCCTCGGCCAGCGAGATGTAGTCGATGTTCTCTACCTCGGCGATGATTTGCCGCACGCCCGCCTTCCGTGCCATCAGACACGCCATGATGTTGGTCTCTGAGTTGCCTGTCGCCGCCACGAAAGCATCCATATGCTCGAGCCCTTCGTCAAGAAGAAGCTCGCGGTCGCGCCCGTCGCCATTCACCCAAATCGTGTTTTTGAACAAGGGGGCTAACTTCTCACACTTTTCCCGATCGCTCTCTATGAGCTTGATGGTCTTTACCGTCCCCTCGAGGTCAAGACAGGTGCGCATCCCGATGCGCGAGGCCCCCAGCACCATCAGGTTGTCGACTTGGACGTGAGATGCCCCCAAGAGATTGTGCCACGACGTGATCCCTGCCTTGGAAGAGATGACATAAAGCATGTCGCCCTGGAGCAACATCTCCTCCCCGTTGGGGATGATCGTCAGTCCGTCACGGAGGATCGCCACGATGCGGTAAGGGTCGCCATGGTGGATGCGGGCGATGTCTTGGAGGGTCTTGCCGAGATATTTCATGTCTTGCTCCACCTTCATGGCGGCTAAGACGAGTTGCCCGTTGGAAAAATCGACGTACTCGACCGTACCGACCGAGCCCAAGAGCCCGATAATGACCTGTGAGGCAAGCTTTTCGGGGTAGATGAGCGAGTCGATCCCCAGCTCCTTAAAGTGTTGCTGATTCTCTGGCTGCAGGAGCTCGTTGCTGTCGACACGCGCAATGACCTTTTTTGCCCCTAGCTTTTTGGCTAAGATTGCCGAGATGATGTTGGTCTCCTCATAGTGTGCTACGGCGATGAAGAGGTCACACTTCTCAATCTCGGCCTGTCGGAGCACGGCGATCGATGCCGCCGACCCCTCGACCGTCACGAGGTCTGCGACATTCTCCAGATGGTCGAGATTCGCCCGATCGGGGTCGATGGCGATGATGTCGTCAACCCCTCCCGCTAACATAGAGGCTAGGTGTGTCCCTACCTCGCCGATGCCTGCAACAATAATTCTCATTTCCTTGCCCCAAAAGTAGTAAAAGCGTCGTGAAAATGGCGGAGCTGCGGAGGAGGAAAATCGCATTGGCTTTTCCTTAATCTCCTCACGCCACGCCGTGCCCACGCCGTAGGCGTCCCGTACGCGTCCCGTAGGCGTCCCGTACAAAGTAGGTAAAATTACCTAGGGCGAAATGCCCCCAAAAAGTGTCATTTGTTGAGGTATAGATTAAGAAAGAGATACGGTTCTATAAGGAATCGTCTAAAAAGCGAGATTCTGAATTCCTAAATATCCGTTCCTACGCCCGCGAGGTATTTTCCCTTTCTCGTGGTGGCTTGTTGCGCTCCCTCTATTGTAAATATTGTTAATGTCAAGGAAAGAAAGAACGATTCTTTCTTTTAAGAAGCTATAGGCTTTGTTATCAGTCTGCTAACGGAAGTGAAGGAACGCGAGGGGTGGAAAGGGCGTGAAAAGGCTACTTAATAAAAATAATATACTGACAGGGGGCTCTCTTTTTTCTTCCCCTATTTTGCGTTTGCACTCGTTAACCTCATAAAAGACTCTATAAAAGTCTCTTGCATTGGTATAGCTTGAGTTGTAAGCAAAACTTAAAGGACTGTCTACCTTTGCGGCATGAATACCTACTTCCAATCAGGGTTACACGAGGGGGAAAATCTCCTTTCAGCCGACGAGGCGCTTCACTGCGCACGTGCCCACCGTTCGCGCGTGGGCGACGCGGTGATGTTGGTCGATGGTGTCGGCGGGCGTGGGCTGGGGCATATTGCATCTATCTCGCGCACGGAGGTGGTGGTCGAGGTCACGACGCTCACCCAAGAGCCCCAACAGCCCTGCGAACACACGTGGCTAGGGGTCGCACCCACCAAGAATCTTGACCGGATGGAGTGGTTGGTTGAAAAGGCGGTCGAGGTAGGGGTGGGTCGCATAAGCTTCTTCTATAGCCAGTATTCTGAGCGCCGTGAGGTGCGTCTTGATCGCTTCGCGCGTATTGTGGTCGAGGCTGGCAAGCAGTGTCAAGCGTCGTGGTTTCCGCGTCTGGAGGAAGCGGGCTCGTTTACTGAGTTCTTGTCTTGCGACGCGCCGGAATATGCGCTTGCTATAGCCCATTACCCGACCGAGGGGTTGCTCCCGTTAGGAAATTTTATGGAAGGAAAAGGTTCGTTCGTCAAGTTATTGATCGGCCCCGAAGGAGGGTTTTCCGGAGACGAATATGCCTTAGCGATGCGTCACGGTTACACCGGAATCAGCCTCGGGACAAGGCGTTTGCGGACAGAGACCGCCGCGCTCATGGCTTGTATTTTGTTAGCAAAGCAGAGCAGCCAGTAAAGCGAAGCGCGGAACCAGCGTAACATTCTGTTAAAAAAGCAGTTTCTATAATTGCAAAAGAGAAACACAGCAGGCGATGTACGGAAATGAGCCTCAATTATTGTTGGTGGAAAAAGACCTGAATTACGGTAACCTGTTAAAGGGTTACTTCCAGGCGCTCCACTTCAATGTGGTGATGTTGATGAGCAGTGAGGACGCTTTCCAGACCTACGTCTCACAGCACTTCGACATCGGAGTGATCGAAATCAATTTGGCAGACGGTAATGGTCTGACCTTGGTTTCGCGCATGCGGGAACGCAATGCGAACTTCCCTATCATCATCGTCTCCGAGCTGACCGACCAAGAGAGTGTCCTCAAGGGGTTGCGGAGCGGTGCTGACGATTACATGAAAAAGCCCTTCGATTCTGAAGAGCTGACCCTACGCATCTACGCGCATCTGCGTTTGGCGTACCCCGTCCAACGCTTTTCTAATACGCCGTCGATGTTTAAGATCGGTTCGTTTACCTTCGATGTGGTACATCAAACCCTCCAGCGTACGGGCGCCTCTGAGGTGCGTCTGACCGCCAAGGAGTCGGAATTGCTCAAGCAGTTGGCGCTACACGTAAACAAGGTCTTGCCACGGGAGTATGCCCTCAAGACCGTTTGGGAAGAGTTTAGCACCTTCAATGCGCGGAGTATGGACGTTTATATTACGAAGCTTCGTAAGATTTTGAGTGTAGACCCCTCGGTAGAGATATTAAACGTCCGAGGGAAAGGCTTTAAGTTGGTAGTCTAGTGGCGCTATCAGCGTCAGAGGCGCAGGGTGGAGTGTGTTAACGTTCCGGTTGTCTTTACTAAGTTTTTGCTATCTTTGGCAGGCAGAACGAGCGACAATGGAAGTAACAGACGAGGTGCGAGAGCCGCAGAAAGACTACGTACTTGAG
>CALHZE010000181.1 GCA_938040915.1 uncultured Bacteroidia bacterium
AATTATATCCACTACATAGAAGATACTTTTCTCATACACCATTGCGATCGTTATGATGTCCGTGGCAAAGAAACTATCGCAGGAACTTCCAAATATTATATCAATGACCTCGCCTACCACAACTATCTCTACCCAGGCTTTGGTTATGGCTTTGACCACCTATTAGAGAACCTCGTCTATCTCGAATTACGCCGTGCGGGTTATGATGTTTACACTGGGGTGAGCAAGAAACAAGAAATAGACTTCATCGCTCGGAAAGCAGATCAAGTAATCTACCTTCAGTGTGCCTATCTTCTCGCAGATCCTGCCACGGTGCGACGCGAATACGCGTCTCTAGAATCCATAGACGATCACTTTACAAAGCTTGTTATTTCGTTAGACGATCTCCGACTCCCGCTCCACGAAGGTATCAAGCACGTACAAGCTTGGAGACTGAAAGAGGAATTGTCGTAAAACGCTCGCGGGAGGCACAAGCTGGGGTAAAGAGTTAATCACTAAGGCGCGACATACACCGCGAGTTACCCATAAATCCCCCCCCCTCCTTCTGGCATAAGCAGCCCATAAAACGCGAATACGTGGTGTGCAAAGGCTTCCAAATCAGCTGTATTACGCGTGGAAAAGAACGCAAGGGGCGGATAATCCCCTCCCCCGTCCCCTAACGTCAATCCTCTTGCCAAACGTACCGTCTGGCGTGCCACCGCCGACGCCGGATCGACGATAGTCACCGTCTGTGGCAAGACCTCAACCAGTGCAGGCATCAAGAGCGGATAATGGGTACACCCCAAGACGAGATGATCGATCCCCGCGGCTAAAAGCGGCGCTAACAGCTCGCGCAAACGCGCACGCGACTCGAGCGAATCAGCCTTCCCTGCCTCGACAAGCTCTACTAAACCCGTTCCCACGGCAATATGTACTTGCGCATACTTCGCACACGCCGCCGTCGTTTGTCGAAAGAGACGCCCCTGTAGCGTCCCCGCCGTCGCCAAAACGCCGATATGGTGCGTCTGTGAGTGAAGTGCTGCCGGCTTCACTGCGGGTTCCATCCCGACGAAAGGAATCGGGAAAGTGGCTCGCAAAGTCTCTATAGCGGCCGCCGTTGCCGTATTACAAGCCACGACCACCAAAACACAACCTTGCGCGACCATCTGTCCCACCAACTCGGTAAGCCGCATTCGAAGTTCTGTCACCGAACGCGATCCGTAGGGACACCACGCTTGGTCAGCTACATAAAGAAAAGGCTGACCGGGCATAGCCTCGATCAGCCTTACTAATACGGTCAATCCCCCTACGCCAGAGTCTATCACCCCGATACGGGGCACAGTAACGACCGCCATCCGTTTAGGGGCACGCAGGTTACTTTATCTTCAGCTCTTTCTGCACCTTTTCGAGGATGTCGTCAGCATCAGGCGCTACGTAGAGGAGGAAACCAGCACCCCTGTCAAAGATATAGGTATAACCGTTGTCCTTACCAACTTTCTGGATAGCGGCATTCACTTCATCAATGAGGGGCTGTAGTAATTTCCCTTGCTGCGCCTGAAAGTCGCGTTGCGCCGCTTCGCGGAATTCATTCGCACGCTGACCGAGATCCCCCAGCTCCCGTTCCTTAGCTTCTCGCATGGCAGGAGTAAGCGTTTCTCGCTTCTGCGAATAATCTTGGAGCTTCTTGTTATACTCCACCTGGAGCTGCTCCATCTGGTCATACAAGTCTTGCTCAAAAGCCTTGAGTTGCTTCATCACCGAGTCGTGCTTGGGCATCGAGGTGATAAGAGCTTGGCTATCAATATGAGCGAACTTCGGGGCTGTTTGTGCCATAACGCCAGCCACCGCCCCACAAAGAAGGAGGAGTGTGACCAAAACAATTCGTTTCTTCATAATATACTCTGTTCTTTTTCGCTACGAAATCTACACGCACGCTCAGCGCGCGTCTCTATCCTTCAGAGACAAACTTACTAATTAAAACCTAACTTGCGGAGCACCTCATCACTCTTGTCATAACGCGGACTGCTATAGAGGATGCTCGTCGAAGACGCCACATCAAAGATCGCCGCATACCCCCCCTCGTTAGCAAGCTCTTTTACTGCGGCAAAGACCTGATCTTGAATGGGCTTGATGAGCTCGTCTTGTTTCTTAAAAAGCAACCCATCACGACCGAAATACTTCTGCTGCAACTCCTTGACCTTTGCCTCAGCATCCACAAGCTCTTGTTGACGCTTTTGGCGCTTTTCTGGTGTCAGCAAGACTTGCTCTGCTTGAAAATCCTTGACACGCTTTTGGATGTCGGCCATCCCCTGTTCGATCTCCTGCTGGTAACGCGTAGAAAGCTTTTCCACTTCCTCTTTAGCAGAGCGATAACTGGGGATCTTGTTAAGGATGTACTCTGAGTCTACAAAAGCATACTTCTGTGCAAAGGTAAGGAGTGGGAGCACCACCAAGGCGCCCACCAAAAACCAAAGTTTAGTTGTCATCGTTTCTCTCTCCTCAAATTAACTGTTTAGAAAGGCATCCCTATGATGAAATGCGGCTGCCACCCGTTGGCGTCAGCATTCCCCTTCACGGGGTCAAAACCATAACCAATATCAAAACCTAACATCCCAAAGATTGGGAGGAAGACCCGAAAACCTGCTCCCACCGAGCGATGTAACTGGAACGGGTTAAACTGATTGAGCTCGTACCACGAGTTTCCTGCATCGGCAAACATAAGCGCATAGACACTCGTCTGGGGCTTCAAGACAATCGGGTAACGAAGCTCAAGGGTAAACTTATCATAGACATTAGCCATCCGCACCCCTTGGGTAATATACGGCGTGAGCGACCCATTGGTATAACCACGCAACCCAATCGACTCTCGTCCATAGATAAAATTATAGCCCGAAAGCCCATCCCCACCGAGGTCAAACCCCTCAAACGGCGAATAACCGACTTTTTTGTTGTAGAACCCAAGGAAACCGAACTGCCCATTGAAGTAAAGCACCAAGTCGTCGACCAATGTGGTGTACCACTGTGCCCTCGCCGTCCACTTGTGATACTCAACCCAACGATAACGCTCCTGCGGCGTCATTTTCGGCGAAGTGTAGTCCTTCCCGTTAAAGAAGGAATACGGGGGAGTCAATTGCAACGAAAGCGTAAAATTGGACCCCGAGCGTGGGTAAATCGGCTGGTCGACCGAGTTGCGTCCCCACGCCACACGCACGCTCATGTTGTTAGCAGTCCCGTCAGAGAAGAGGAAATCCTGCTTCCAATTGCGCAACTGATAGTTCTGATAGGTAAACTCCGTGTAAAGAGTAAAGTAATCATCTGGCCACTTCAACCGCGTCCCCAAACCGATCGAGCCCCCCGTGATCTTAAAGTAGTCGTCTGAACGACGCCAGATATACTTCGAATAGTCATAAACCGAGTGATAAAACGACACGGTAAAGTTATTGGGCTTGTAGCCCCCAAGCCATGGCTCGGTAAATGAGATGTTAAACGCCCGATACTGTGACCCGTTACTCGTACCACGGATCGAGAGACTCTGTCCGTCCCCCGAAGGGATCGGTCGCCACGCGTCTTTATCAAAAATACGCCCGATACTGAAGTTCGAAAAGCGCACACCGACCGTAAAGACGAAGAAGCCACCACCCCAGCCTGCAGACAACTCAAACTGGTCACTCTGCTTCTCTTGCACCGTGTAGTGCATCGCGACCGTCCCATCCTGTGCATTAGGTTCGGGGCGCACGCCGTTACGCATCAGCTCCTCGGGTTCGAAATAACCCAAATTGGCCAACTCTCGGAGCGAACGGATCACATTCGTACGGCTAAAGAGATCGCCAGGGTAAGTGTGCAACTCGCGACGGACGATCCGCTCGCTCGTGCGCGTATTCCCATGAATGATGACATCGCTAATCGTAGCCTGTGGTCCCTCAAAAAGGCGCATTTCGAGCGTCACCGAGTCGTTTGATACGTTGGTCTCCACGGGCGTAACGTGGAAAAAGAGATACCCCTCGTCCATATAAGCCGAGCTGATGGAGTTCTCATCCGTTTGCAGACGCTTCTCAATCAAGACTTGGTCATAGACATCGCCGACCTTCATGCCCAACTGCTCAGAGAGTGTTTCCGAACGGTAAACCGTGTTCCCCACCCACTTGATGTCACGGATGTGGTACTGATTTCCCTCCTCAACCTTAACC
>CALHZE010000182.1 GCA_938040915.1 uncultured Bacteroidia bacterium
ATAAGACCATCGAAGACGTGCAAGTCGGTGTTTCTGCGGCAAAGCCTGTAGAAGGTAAGGCTGGGGTTTATGTCTTTGAAATGCCAAATGCTGACGCAGAATTGCGCGTAACCCTTGCGAACCCGAAGCATACGCTCACTATTGGTAAGCAGGAAGGTATTACAGTTTCTGTGAACGTGGGGACGAGTCCCGTAACGAGTGGTGGTTTGGTAGAAGAGGGGGCTAAGCTCGTTATTACGGTGACTCTCAAAGATAAGTCGCAAGAAATTGAGGCGGTAACGCTCAATGATAAGCCGGCTACGCTCAACAGCGAGGACAAGTATGAGATTGAAATGCCCAAGACCGACGCCGTCTTGCTCGTGAAGTTGAAGGGAGGAGAAGCCGTACGTGTCCTTCAGTTCGAAACCACAACGCCAGAATATACCCTGACTGCTTCTGCGCTTAAGGGCACAGAAACGGTAGATTTGCAATCGCCCGCACAGGTCGCAGTGGGAGCAAAGGTGACCCTCACGATCAAGATTAAAGAGGGTGTAGCTAAGTATGTTAAGGAGGTTAAGGCGGGTGACCTCGTGGTAACGCGCAGCGTTTCTGATGTGACGAAGTGGAACTTTGAGATGCCTGACGCCAACGTGGCACTCGAGGTGGTCACTGACGATATCACTAATCTCCAGTCTCACAAGATTAACGTGGTGGCCAACGGCGCCGATGTGCAGATCTTTGACGGTACGAGGGCATTGGCTGTGGGCTCGGAAGTAAAGACCAACACGGTGCTTACCATCAAAGTAACTCACGTGACGAACCAGATAGCGAAAGTTACTTTTGACGGTCGCGAGTTGACGCTCGATCACGATCAATACACGGCGATAATGCCCGACAAGGACGCGACCTTAGAGGTAACCCTCGGCGATGTGAAAACACCCGTAGAAGACGCTGTATTGGCGGCTGTTGTGGTAGCACCAAACCCGTTTGTAAGTGAGTTCCGCATTGCTAACTATGGGGCAGAGGAAGGACGTTATGACCTCTTGAGCCTTGCAGGGCAACTCTTCCGTACGGGGAGCTTGGATGCTGAGGCAACCGTTGTGGAGACCTCTGATTTACCACAAGGTCTTTACTTCTTGCAAATTACGACACACTCGGGGGCTACCAAGACCCTGCGTGTGGTGAAGTACTAGGGGGGAGACTTTTCCCACGATCGGACACGTAATCGAGAGCATCTTCTCTCGTAAAAAGTTGAGGTCTGATTGTTAAAAAAGAGGAGCGTTACGCTGAGTGCAGTAACGCTCCTCTTTTTTGAACTCTAGTGTCCCGCCGCGTGGGGACGGGTTTTGCGCCGCTGTGAGGGGGGATTTTCCACGGATCTTTTTAAGGGATGTATTCTAAATATTTTCTGCTAAATACGCAACATACGTAAACAAATAGCAAGGATTTTCGTACATAGATAAAAGAACCTACAGACCGATGGAAAGTAGAAGGCGGTGACGCCGCACTTGTTTAATCAAAAGGGTGTTGTTAGCTTTGCGTCCAATTTACGGTTGTAAAAAGGAAGGACTCGGTGTTTGCATGCCGAACTGTTAACGCCTAACCAATCCCTTTGCTGGAAGCCTCTACAGTCCTCGGTATCCCTCTAGATGTTTATCTCAATCTTCACAGTTCCTCGAACTCTTAACACTCAAGTCAAATGGCTATTCCTAATAAGGAGGCGGACGGTTACACCATCCAGGAAAGCGAGGGGTTTACGAGCGTGACGCTCGTGCAGCCTCGTTTGGATGCGGTGATCGCCAACCGCCTTAAATCAGAGCTTATCATCCTCTCGGGTCTTGGACAGCGTAATATTGTCCTCGACTTGGCGCGGTGTGCCTATTGTGATTCTTCAGGGCTTAGTGTCCTGTTGGTCGGTAACCGCTTGTGTCGCAATGCCGGTGGGGTGTTTGTGTTGCGCAATCTCGCGCCACAGGTCGAACGCCTTATCAATATATCTCATCTTGACTCGGTGCTTGCTATCGCTTATTCAGAAGAGCAGGCACAAAACCTTCTCAACCGCTAATCACAAACAAACGACAAAAAAGGATTCTAGCTATGAAGATCAGTGAAATCGTCGCGACCCAGCGACGCCGTTTGGGGCTGAAGCAGTATCAGCTCGCTGAAAAGACGGGGATAGCCCCCTCGCAAATCTCCATCTTTGAAAGAGGGAGTAGCGGTATGGTCACCACGAATCTGGAAAAAGTGCTTGTAGCACTGGGACTCCACATCGTCTATGACCGCCAGTCTGTGCAACAACACACGGCTCGCCGTTGTGCTCACACCTTGATAAAACAAGGAATCCGCGACCTCCGAGGGGTGACGCGTGAGGAGATCGCCTCCATTATGGATATGGATGACCTATTGCTACTCCCCGTCGTTTCAGAGGAACTCTATCGGCGCTATTGCCGCACGGAGGTCATGGATGAGACCAATACGTGGAATCATTTCATCAAGCTCGTGCACGAGTACATGCTCGAAGAGATGGACGGCGTCTATGACCCCGAGCGTGTGTTAGCAGCGCCACAAGAGTCGGTCGGAGCGCTGTAATGTTACCGTGGCACCTCGTGATCTTGGGGAGCGGCAGTGCTCGCCCTACGGCGCACCGCGCTCCCTCTGCACAGGCGCTTTGCATCGGGAGGAGAGTTTACCTCGTTGACTGTGGCGAGGGGACGCAGATGCAACTCAGTAAGGCCGCAATCCCACTTGAGAGGATTGCGGCTGTTTTTGTAACCCATCTTCATGCAGACCATACGCTGGGGCTTTTTGGGTTGCTCGCTTCGCTAAGCATGACGGGGCGCACTGCCCCTCTTGCGATCTATGCCCATGCCCCTCTCGAGGGGATGATAGCCCACATCATCGACCTCTTTATTGCCCACCTCAACTTTGAGATTTGCTTCCACCCCCTCCCCAGTGAACCAGGGGCAGAAATATACACCGACTCGCAAATCTCGGTCACGACCATCCCACTCCACCACCGAATCCCGACGTGCGGGTTTAAGTTTGCCGAGCACCCGCTACCGCCTAACATCCGACACGAGGTGGTGGAGCGTTACCAGCTTTCACGCCACGAGATAGCCCTGCTTAAAGAGGGACAGGCGGTCGCCGTGGCGAGAGAGGGAGGAACGCTCCTCCGTCCTAGCGAGGTGCTTTATTACCGTCGCGATCCTCGCGCATTTGCCTATATGAGCGATACGCTTTTTACTGCCTCTGCTGCTCCGTTTGTCGGCGAGGTGGATTTGTTATACCACGAGGCTACTTATACGCACGATTTGATAGCTCTGGCTAAGCAGACAGGGCACTCTACGGCGCGTCAAGCAGCGGAGTTCGCAGTGCTGGCGCAAGTCAAGCGTCTGATCATCGGTCACTATTCGGCGCGTTATCATGACACCGAGCCCTTGCTCGCCGAGGCGCAACAAATTTTCCCAGCTACCGTATTGGCTAAAGAGTTAAACGTACACATTATTTGAACGTCATGGACGCAGCACAACTTGTAATTTTCATTGGGCTTCTGATTTTCGTATCCCATCTCTTTGCCGGCATTTTTGAGAAGAAGGGAATCCCCGATGTCTTGATGCTCATGATAATAGGGATTATCATCGGTCCCGTCTTCCACCTCGTAACCCCTGAATCTTTTGGCATTGTGACGGGGATTTTCACAACCGTAACCCTCGTCTTTATTCTTTTTCAAGGGGGGCTTGACCTTAGCTTTGAGACGATGCGATCGGCGTTGCGGGGGATGACGGTGCTCACGTGCGTTAATTTTGCGGTCACTACGCTCGTGGTGGGGATGTTGGCGTGGATACTCTTGGGGCTAGAACCCATCCCTGCTTTCGCTCTAGCGGCTATCTTAGGGGGGACGTCGTCGGCAGTGGTGATCCCGCTGGTAAAGCAGTTGCAGATGCGCGAGAACGCGAAGACTATCCTTGTCCTCGAGTCGGCAATGTCAGATGTCTTGTGTATCGTCTTCGTCTTGGCGTTGATACAGGCTTATAGCTCTGATGGCATCCGGATTGGCGCAATCTTTGGGAGCATCATTAGTTCGTTTACCCTTGCGGGGTTGATTGGTATTGTGAGTGCTTTGTTGTGGAGTGTCCTTCTTGGGCGGATTCGCACCATCAAGAACTCAATGTTTACGACCCCCGCTTTTGTCTTTGTGATTTATGGGATTGCCGAGCTCTTGGGGTTCAGCGGTGCGATTGCGGCGCTTACTTTTGGGGTTACCTTGGCAAATATCGAGCGTTTCCGTATCAAGGCGATTCAGCGTATTGTGAACCGCGGGATGCACACTTTTAATGACACTGAGAAGCAGTTCTTTTCAGAGATTGTCTTCTTGCTCAAGACCTTCTTCTTTGTCTTCATCGGGATCTCCATCCAGTTCACCAATGGTTGGGCGTTGCTCTTTGGTTTCTTTATCACGGTGGTTATCTACATCTTGCGTATCCCCGTGATTAAGTTCTCTATTTCGGAGGATTTGCCCACCATCGACCTAACCATCATGTCAACGATGGTGCCTAAGGGGTTGGCAGCCGCTGTGTTGGCGAATTTGCCATTGCAGGCTGGAGTGCCGGGCGGGGAAATGATCCGCGACTTGGTTTATGCGGTGATATTGACAAGTATTGTCCTCACGAGTCTCCTCATCCCTGTCCTCAAGAGAGTCCCCGCGGTATCGGCTTTCTACGGTGCGATTATCCGCACGGGGCGTAAGACGCGGCGTGCGCCGGTCGCAAAGCAAAACCCACTACATCAAAACGAACAAGAGAAAAGCCCCTCAGAAGAATAATCTCCCGCTACAAAATACAAAATAAAGGAAGGGCGACACCTCGCACGAGGCGTCGCCCTTTCTCATGGTTTAACAATACCCTTAGTATCGAACTACCTTGACTGTCTTTTGCGAAGAGTTTGCCCCGTAGAAACGCGCAAAATAGATACCCGCTGGCAGAGCCTCGGTGTCCACTGTGACGTCATTTCCTTCCAAGAGCCCAGAACGTACCACAACACCCGAGCTGTTCACTAACTCGTAACGAACCACCACTGAGGTCGGATTGCCTAAGCGCAACTGCGTAGAGAACGGATTCGGCGCGACCACAATGCTCGACAATACGGCATCTTCTACCGCTTGTGGAGGCTGGTTGTTGTTGGGTTGCTGCGTAGACTTAGGAGTTACGGTTACGGTGCATGTAGCCTTCACGGTTGAGCGAGCGGCGCTAGTGACAGTCACCGTGACAGGAGTATTCTTAGGCGTTGCCTTTACCGCTACAAGCGTTACCTTCCCTTCGCTTACTGTGGCTGTAACAAAGCCCTCGGGCTTCGCATCTATCGTTACATCCTTATCGACATTCTCCGTAGGCGTAATTTGAAGTGTAAGCTCCTCACTCGCCCCCTCTTGCAGGGTCGTCTCGTTCTTGCTCAGGGTGAGCGCAGTGGGAGCATTCCACAATACCGTTACGACACACGTCGCTGTCACAGCTGACGCCTTAGTACTAGCAATGGTCACTGTCACGGGCGTTTCTTTCGGAGTGGGGCGTAACGCCTTAACGATAACACTCTCTTCTTGTAGCGTTGCTTCGACATAACCCTCTGGTTGGGCTGTTACCGTTAACCCCTTGTCTACGTAGATGCTAGGCGTAAAGTCTACAACAAGCGTTGATTCCCCATCTACATTGAGCTGCAGTGTGTTCTGACTTAACGTTAACTGCGTAGGCGCTGCAGGAGGGAGCACTGTTACTTGACAAGTAGCCGAAACGCTAGGCGCTTTCTCGCTTGTCACAACAATCTTGACAGGTGTTGTCGTCGGCTTAAGTGCTGTTACGATTACCTGCGTATCATCTAACCTTGCCGTAACAAAACCTTCGGGCGATACAGAAAGGCTAACTCCCTGTTCCACGTACGTGTCTGGGGTAAAGGCTATGCCTAGCGTATTGCTTTCGCCCGCGTAGAGGCTGATCTCGTTCTTGCTCAGTTCTATTTTCGAGGGCACGCGAAGTGGCAATACCGTTACCTCACAGCTGGCTTTTATAGCGGGAGCTGCGACACTCGACACCGTAACCGTCACGGGCTGTCCGGCTGCGGTAGGCTTTTGGGCATTTATCAAGAGCTTATTTCCCTCTATGCGTGTGGTGACAAAACCTTCGGGGAGTGCCGATACGGTAACACGTGGGTCTACATTCTCCGTAGGCGCAAAGGTAAGTGTGAGTGTGGAACGCTGCCCAACGTAACGTTCGATCTTATCTTGGTTAAGCGAGAGCTGCGTAGGGATCTGAAGAGGACGAATCGTCACATCGCAAGAGGCTTGGACGCTGGGATCTTTCTCACTCGTCACCACGACCTTTACGGGCGTACCTACTGGCGTAGGCTGGTCAAGCGCCACAATTGAAACCACACCGTCTTTCTCTGATACACTAACAAAGCCTTCCGGGAGTGCCGATACCAACACCTCGCGGAATACATATTGAGACGGCGTAAAGCCCACAGAGAGCTCGAGCTTTGTACCCACATAAAGAGCCACATCGTTTTCTGAGAGTGACAAATGCGTCGGAGCAACAACAGGAGGCGTTACCGTCACCTCACACCGTGCCTCTGCATCCCCATTCGTAGACTTGACGATAAGGGTTACTGACGTACCATCGGGGGTAGGTTGCAGCGCCTTGATGCGGAGCTCATCATCGTTCAGCTGTGTTACCTCGATATACCCCGAGAGGTCTGTGGTAAACGTATAGCCTTTAAGTACATTCTCACTAGGTTCGTAGGTAACGGTTAGAGTCTGCTCTGTATCCTTTTCTAACGAAAGGGTGCTCTCACTGAGCGAGATCGTCTTCGGAGCGACAGGCTTAGGCGTTACCGTCACCTCACACCGTGCCTCTGCATCCCCATTCGTAGATTTTACCTTGAGCGTTACTGTCTTACCTGCGGGGGTAGCCTTAAGTGCCTTGACAAGGAGTTTATTCCCTTCTTGTTGCGTTACAGAGATATAATCGCTGGGGTCGTCTATGATTGTAACGGACTGATCCACATTCGTCTCTGGGTCAAAGGTAATGGTTAACATCTCTTGTTCCTCTTCCTGCATTACGAGGGTCTCCCTGCTCAGCGCTATGTCTTTGGGCGCTGGAAGAGGCAGAACTGTCACCTCGCAAATACCGCGAACAGTCTCATCTCGGTCGCTCGTGACAATCACTTTTATAGCCTTATTCCCTTCCACGAGGCGTTCTGCCTTGACCAAAACCGAACCATCTGCTTGCTGCTCTGCCGTTACGTAACCTGCGGGCTCGGTGGTGATTGTTACCGCTTTGTCTACATCCATCTTCGGCTCGAAAGAGAGAGCAACTAAAGCACTTTGACTTATAGGTAACTCCAAAGTCGTTGGAGTGAGCTCGATATGTGTAGGCGGTATTTTCACTTTTCCCTTTACCGTCACTTGGCACGTTACCTCCTCGGCACTGCCGTGCGTAGCTTTTACCGTAAGGGTTACCGGCATACCATCAGGGGTAGGTTGCAGCGCCTTAATGTGTAGTGCATCATCGCCCTGCGATGTTACCTCGATATACCCCGAGAGGTCTGTGGTAAACGTATAACCCTTGAGTACACCCACTGAGGGTTCGTAGGTTACTGCCAAAGTCTGTTCATTTTCCTCATCTAACACAAGGTTATAACTGCTAAGCATAAGCTTACTAGGCGCAACGAGCTTATGGTCTACCGTCACTTGGCACGTTACCTCCTCGGCACTGCCGTGCGCTGCCTTGACGGTAAGGGTTACCGGCATACCTATAGTGGTAGGCTGCAGCGCCTTAATGTGTAGTGCATCATCGCCCTGCGATGTCACCTCGATATACCCTGGGAGGTCTGTGGTAAACGTATAGCCCTTGAGCACATCCTCTGAGGGTTCGTAGGTTACTGCCAAAGTCTGTTCACCCCTCTCATCTAACACAAGGTTGTTACTGCT
>CALHZE010000183.1 GCA_938040915.1 uncultured Bacteroidia bacterium
TCATCTTGCTAATCTTAAGCTCTTTAAGACAGGCGACGAAGCGACAGTGGTCGGTTATTTTAGTGGCAGTGGGCAGTACTCTTTCCAGATGCCGACGCATCCCCTTACCGTAAAGGCAGAGTTCGAAATAGGAGATCAGCCCCCTCTGCCTCAGAAAGCCTATCATTTGTCGTTTGAATCTTACGAGCATGGGACGCTTGCCGCTTCGCACGTCGGCGACATCCCAGAGTTTAGCATTGTGACGGTAACGGCTACGCCAAACGAGGGGTATCATCTTGCGGACTTCTATGTGTGTTTGACAGAACGCCCCAACGCCCGTCTTCTGGATGTGCGACAGCAGGGGAATCAATACACGTTCCTCATGAGGTGTGACCTTACCGTATATGCGGTCTTTGAGGCAGATACGAAGCCTCCTGTTCCCGAGCTAGAACACTATTCGATCGAGGTAACTCCCCCTTTGCACGGGAAAGTATTTATATACTCAGTTTCGCAAAAAGTTAATGAGCAGATAGCGATCGAAGTCGAGCCTGAGGATGGTTACGAGTTTTTGCGCCTAGAGCTTTTCCAAAAAGGGGAGTTGGAGCGTAAGATGCTTTTTGAGTCGAAAGATATGATCCCGCTTGTTACTGCGCGGAAAGAGGGGTTTGTCTTTAATATGCCCGCTTATGATGTGACGATACGAGCTACATTCGTCCCTAAGAACAATAGTGGGACTCCTGTCTATGAGTCACCAAATCTAGAGGTTGCCTGCTCGCCTAACCCGTGTCGCGACTTCTTGCGATTGGAAAACCGAGGAGGCGAACCGCTTTCCTATCGAGTGTTCAGCGTGGCTGGGGCGCTTTTGCGCGCGGGCGAATTACCGACGGGTGAGTGTATTATTGATCTCTCGCCTCTGCCCGAGGGGCTCTATCTCGTACACTGCACGACCCCATTCGGTAGTCAGAAGACTTTCAAGGTGGTGAAACAATAGTGTTCCCGTTAGGGAGTAAAAGAAGGGGGGCAAAAAAGCCCCCCTTCTTCTTTCTCCGCTAGCCCCCTTATTTCGGATATTCCATTTGTTCGGGAGTGATATGCTCGAGCACCTCTGTGAGGTAACGGCGAGCCTCTTCGCGCGCTAGGGAAAGGTTATGTAACTTGTAATTGCCACAGTCTGTCGGCGTTGCGCCAGGGACTTCCCCCTCATAGCTGCTTACGAAATGGAAGGTCTCGCGTAGCACGGGGACGATATCTGCCGGCATCCACCGTCCTCTTACCAAAAGGTAGTTGCCCGTCTGGCATCCCATCGGTCCCCAGTAGACAATCCGTACCCCCCAAACGGGGTGGTTGCGAAGGAACGTCGCCACAAGGTGCTCTAGCGTGTGAAGCGCCCCCTGATCCATTACAGGCTCGCGGTTGGGCGCTTTCATCCGGATGTCAAAGGTCGTGACAAACTCACTGCCGAGGGCATCAAGGCGTGACACATAGACGCCCCGCAACAGTCGCGTGTGATCGATGGTAAAACTGGGTATCTTTTCCATAGTGCGTTGACTTTTTCTAGTCAAAGGTAGATGTAAAAAACGAATGGTATGGAGGGGGGTTTGGTAGTTCCACTACAATGCGTTACCTTTGCGTCGTTAAGTGTAATGGAAAAGAAGGGTGCAACTATGTATGCAGTGGTAGAAATCGCTGGGCAACAATTCAAAGTTTCTAACAACCAGCGTCTGTATGTTCATCGCCTAGAGGGTGCAGAGGATAGCACCGTAAAGTTCGATAATGTGCTCTTAGTGGATCGCGATGGCGCTGTCACCGTAGGAAGCCCTACCCTCAGCGGCGCAAGTGTTTCGGCAAAGATTATCAAGCACCTCAAGGGCGACAAGGTGATCGTTTTCAAGAAGAAACGCCGTAAGGGTTATAAGGTGAAAAACGGACACCGTCAGTGCTTTACCCTCATCGAGGTGAACGCGATCGAGGCTTAGGCGCGCGGCAAGTTTTCACAAGTATCCACCGAGTATCGGTCTAGGAGAGTAACGGTTGGTTTAGGAGAGTAACGGAAAGATGGCACATAAAAAAGGAGTCGGTAGCTCGCGCAACGGTCGTGAGTCGCATAGCAAGCGATTGGGTGTAAAGCGCTTTGGTGGTGAATTGGTGAATGCGGGGACGATCCTCGTCCGTCAGCGCGGCACAAAGGTAAAGCCCGGCGAACATGTCGGGGTGGGGCGTGACCACACCCTTTATGCGTTGGAAACGGGGTCGGTGACCTTCTATCGTAAGGCAGAAGGGCGCGTGTTTGTCTCGATTGAGCCGTTGCAAGCGTAGCCGCTGCGAGGGTTCGTACGGGGGCAGTCTCGCATTTCTCCCACAGGGTTAATTCAGTTATGTTTGCGCACCTCACAGTTCACGCTGTGAGGTGCGTTTTTTTTTGCGCACCTCACAGCGTGAACTGTGAGGCAACTTTTTACCCGCTTGTGCGTTTTTACCCAAAGAACTAACGTTAGAGATATGAAAAAGATCGTTTCCTTACTGTTCCTCTCCCTCCTCGCATTGCCTTTTCTGTGTGCAAAAGACGTGATCCGCCCAGACGATATCAATACCTTCCTCAAAAACCCCCTCTATGTGGTGCTAGACAATAACCCCATGTCAGAATGGACTATCAAGATCCGTGAGGCGGTTGAGAAAGGCTGGACACTTACCAAGTATCAGTTTATCAACGATACCGAGTTTGAACAGATGCGGGGCGATATCGATAAATCGTTCCTTGTGCGGATTAAGTTCCGTTTCCCTGACGACAAGGTGCGCGCCTTCTACAACTTTATGACTTTTACCAACGGCTCTGCCGTGAAAGAAGTGGTCGATATGCCCGAGGTCTGCTCGATCCCTTTGGGTTATGACGCCGTGGCACAAGACTTCTGGAGTTATAAACTCCTTAGTTTCGTTCGCTTTGCACAAAACCATATTCGGCTCATCCACGAGAACCCCTCCCTCATCTCCTCCAATCCGCTTGATTACTACAATCGCAATATCCCAGACCTTAAAGACAAAGAAATTTGGATGACAGAAAACGACCTCGCCCCCGACATGCGCTCCATCGTAAAGGTGCGTGACGCGTACTCTGGCGTGGTGCGGATTGTCAAGCGGGAGGATATTGAGCAAGCTATCGCCGAGAAAAAAGAGAATGTGGTTTTCCTTCACAAGGTGGGACCCGAAGGCACGCGGATGCATGCCCGTGTCTACAAGACCATCCTCGGGGCTGCCGACGACAAACTCTACTACTTTGACTACCATATGATGAGTCGGAGTAAGGGCGACGGATTCCTTAAGAAGGATTTCAAGCGGATTAGTAAGCGTTAGCGCCCCCCCCCTTACATCACACGTCGTCGAAACGCCCCTGTAGCGATCTGCGGGGGCGTTCTTTGTTAGGGAAGAGCAGGTGGGGGATTTCCTCTATCCATTACCTTTGTGTCCTTATAGCAACAAAACAACAATAGGGGTGAAAAAACTAGGGGTGTTGATCGCGATCGTGGTCGTGAGCCTAGGGGGGCTGCTGCTCCTCTCGCCCCTCGTGCGTAACGCCGTGGTGTTAGAGAATGGGGCTCTCGCGCTCGTGCCCAATGATGCGCTTATTGTGGCGCGAGTCAACAGCTGGAACGGGCTTTTGGCGCAGCAGCGGGAGGCTGATACGCTCTGGTCGCTTCTCCGCTATTCGGAGGTTGGGAAACTGCTTCGACAAGTTGCGGAGGCGATAGACTCGCTGCGTGTAGATGACCCTGAGGTGGAGGCGACGATTGCCCCAGGCGAGAGTTGCTTCTCGTGGCACGCGATGGGGAAACAGGGGCTTTCCCCCTTAGGGATCATCGCCTCCACCCACCGTAAGCTCAAAACAGAAGATATTGTGAGTGCGCTTTTTCCGCGAGCCGTCCCCGTGGCTACGCAAGTCTATTCCGGCACGAAAATCCTTTCTTTTACCCTTGACGAACGAAAGAAAGAGGTGGAGCTTTATGCAGCCTCTAAAGACAACCTTGCGCTCTTCTCCTCTTCGCGCATCCTCCTCGAGCAAGCCCTACGACTCCACGGGGCGGAGCACAATTTACTCCACGAGCCTGATTTTGCAAAAACGCTCCAGTCCGCAAGTCGGAATGTCCCGTGGAATGCCTTTCTACAACTGCCTCGCTATGCGGTATATGTTGCCCCGATGTTGGGGGGAATTTGGCAACGCCTTATGCGCGAGAACGCGTCGTGGACATCGTGGTTAGCCGTTGACATCGCGCATGATGGGGCGGCGGTGACGACACAGGGGCTCTCATTGCTAGAGGAGCAAAGCAAGATACGAAGCCAAGTCTATACCGAAGCAAAGAGTGTGGCAGTCTCGGTGGCAGGGGTGGCGCCCGAGACAACGACCTTCTTTTTGCGTTGGGGCGATCGCGACCCCTCGCGCCTCTATACTCAACTTGCGCACCGGCAAGCCACAACCCCTTCGCTGTTGGAAAAAGCTGAGGTGCAGGAAGTCTCTCTCGTGTGGGATGAGTACCAAGGCACAGGCAATTGGCTCTTGTTTCTTACGCCGCGTAGTGTGAGTCATGCCTTAGGGACGCTGCGCTCAGAGCTGAGCCCTCGTAATGCCTCGGGCGTTGCTGCCCGCGAAGCGTTGCAACGCCTACAACTCGAGGGGGAGCAAGAGCTTGTAATCTGCCCCTCGGGCGCTCCCGACTATTTTCAACGTCACTTTGGGCTTCCTTTTAGTGGCGATGTGGGGCGCTATTATGGTGTGATCGACCGCCATATCGTCTTTGCGAGTTCTCCTCAACTCATCGAGCGCGCAGCGCTTAGTCAGCTGCGAGGGGCGACCCTTGAGGGGACTTCGCAGTGGCGGGAGGTGCGCGAGCGCCTGCAGTCGCAGTGTAATTTTATGTTTTATATCGCCCCGCGTGTGCGTCGCGATTTTGCTGGGCTTTTTTTTACGCCTGCGAGTGGTGTGCAAAAGGGGCGTGGGGCGAAGCTCGCAAACTCGCTTGCCGGATGTGCGTTACAGGTGAGTGGGGCGGGAAAAATTTTGTTCTACAACGGCGTCTTTCAAGTGAGTCCTCGGGGGTGTGCCCACACACAACCCTCGGGGGCGTGGCGGGCTAAACTAGAGGGGCATGTGGTCGGGCGTCCGCTAGTGGTGGTTAACCACAACACGAAGGAAAACGAAGTTCTCGTGCAAGACGATCGAGACATCCTCTATTTGATTAACCCGCAGGGGCGCATCTTGTGGCATACTCAACTGGACGGCTCTATCCTTGGCGAGCCTAAACAAGTTGACCTCTTGCGCAATGGTAAGTTGCAATATGTCTTTGTGACGCGAAATAAGCTTCATGCGGTGGATCGAAAAGGGAATCACGTAGCTGGCTTCCCCGTGCGCCTTCCTGCGGAAACTTATGCACCCTTAGCAGTGTTTGATTATGAGGGGCAGCGAGATTACCGCTTCTTTGTGAGTTGTGGGCGTAAAGTCTATGTCTATGACCGAGGCGGGAAGCGCGTCGAGGGCTTCCACCCCCCTGTTCTCGAGAGTGCCCCTGTGCACCCCTGGGTCTGGTTTGCTAGTCATGGCAAAGATTATATCGTGGGGAGCGATGCTCACCGCCTTTATTTCCTCAATCGCCGCGGAGAAGAACGATTCCGGCCGCAACAGAGTATTGCGCGCGCCGCAGGGGCTGCGTTGGAGGTAGAGACGGGGAATTCGCCTCGTGTGGTAACGGTCAGCGACGAGGGAGAGCTCTGTGTGGTGAGTGTGCCGAGTGGCGAGGTGCGTCGGGTAGCGCTCCCCTCGTGGCGGAAGAATAGTGCGGCGCGCTTCTTTGATCTTAATCGAGATGGGGTGTTAGAGGTGATCTATACCAGTGGAAAAGAACTCGTGGTGGCAGGGCAGTTGGGGAACGTCCTTGGGCGCGTCACGTTAGAAGGCGAGCTTGTCCCGTGGTTGCAGTTCTTCCATTTTGGTACGCAGCAGGTGAGCGTCGGAGTGGCGAGTGCCTCGGCGCGTCAAGTGTGGCTCGTGCCATTGCTTACGCCGGAGGGGAGTGCCCTCCGAGGAGGAGAAACGCTTGCCGTAGGAGAGCCTATTGAGGCAACGACCCCGCTCAGTATCGGGCGACTTCGTCGTGATGGTCCGCTGGAGTGGATTGTGGGGAGTGGCGATGAGGTGCGGGGTGTCGTGAGGCAGTAACTGCGCCCTTTTGCCGCACGAGGTGTGATTCCTTTCAAAAAAGATATCTATATTTGCGCTCGTAAGTGGCAACTAACAAGTATAATACTTTAGGACAATGAAGAAGATAGTTGTGTGTGCGTTTATGTTCCTGGCAGCTGCTAGCGCGTCGTTCCTCGCAGGGTGCTCTGACGATAAAGTTATTTCGTCTGAAGCAACGGTGGATGAGACTCGGACAGCAACGCTCGAATTCCGAGTGAAGTATCTCTCTGCTGTAACCTCTGATGGTAATACCTATCAAGATGTTCCTTCGGCTCGCATGATTTTGACCGCTCCTAATGATAAGTTGGGCGCTGATGGGGCGAAGGGGAACTTTGTGAAGGATGTGGCTCTCGCTGGTCAGTTTAGCGTGCAGTTACCCGTTACCTCAGAAGGCGTTACCTATACGGCTGCTTTCACCGATTTCGTCGCAAGTTACAAGGCGGGTACTGAGGACGCTAAGGATTATATCTATAAAGTAACCGAAGCGTCTGTCACGGGTGATTTGAGCAACCTCAAGCCGGGGGAATACCGCATCATCAAGGTGGAATATAAGCCATCAGCGCCCATTGCGTTCTAATGTCACCTAACCGTCTAACAGAAAAATAACAGGTAAGAATGAAGAGAATAGCAGTATTGCTCTCTTCGTGCGTGTTAGCGGTTTCGGCTGCTTTTGCGCAAGAGGGGACGACAGAGAAACTCTACCCAAGTGCTGGCGCTCTCGGGGTTGGGATTGAGGCTAGCCCTATCCTTGACTTCGTAGGGAATATGTTTAACGGGAACACCGACAACGCTTCTGATTCGCGTTGGAGTAAGCAGGACTACACCCTCCACGGGCGCTATTTCCTCACCGATGATGATGCGGTGCGTGTACATCTCCGTTTCAATCCGGGTGACAACAAGAAGATCGAGCGTCGTTTCATCACAGACCAAGCGGCGCGCACGATCAACCCGCTCTCTAACGATAAGGTCGAAGACAAGCGCGTAAGCTGGAAGAACGACTGGCGTATTTCGGCTGGGTATCAGCACTTCCGCGGTACGGGGCGCTTGCGTGGATTCTTCGGAGGTGATGTGTTCTATCGCTACCTCAAGGAATCGAAAGAGTTCTATTATGGTAACAAGATGAACGAGTTTAACGCGTCGCCGCTTTCTGCAAAGTGGGGAGGGAGTGGCGAAGAGTCTATGGCAACACGTCCTATTTCCGAATACGGTTCAGGGAATCACTCGCTCGGGTTGGTTGCATTCACGGGGGCTGAGTACTACTTTTATCAGAATATGAGTCTCGGTTTCGAGGTGGGTCTTGCCATCCAGGGCTCTTTTGGGACGCGCTCAAAGATCACCTCTGAAAAGATGGTTGGGACACAGCACACTACGATAGAGAACGAAGGTGCACCTGATAACTCTACGTTCCACATTGGCACAAACCCTGGTAAGAAAGGGAAGGGGTTAGGAGCTCCGATGGGTAATGGTGGTTTGGCTGGTACAGGGTACGGTAACTTCTATTTCATTTTCCACTTCTAGGACGTTGTAAAGCGTCTGGAACGTGATACAAGCAAAAGGGCGGCTCTCGCGTGGCGAGGGTCGCCCTTTGCTGTGTGGGGGAAAACGCTTCTTACAAGGAGAGGAGCGTGACTTCCTTTCTTGTCATCTCTATCTCACTACGTTTTTTTAAGGTGGCAAATGCGCGACTCACGACTTCGCGCGAGGTGTGTAGCAAGTCGGCGAGTTGTGTCTGTGTAAAGGGGAGTTTGAATTGCGG
>CALHZE010000184.1 GCA_938040915.1 uncultured Bacteroidia bacterium
AGGGGAGTGCTTGGGCTATAACTCCAATTTCTCTATCCATGACAATTCGTCCTCTCACACCTTGTTGAGGCGAGTGCTCAAGGGGATGGGCTTAGACACCAATGTCTACATCCCCAAAGATATCTACGCTGTTATTTCGCGCGCTAAGAACGACTTGGTCTCTGCAGACGCCTTTCTTGATTCGGAGCGAGTCGATGAGTATCATCTGAGGGAAAATCGCGAGGTGATTGCAGAGGCTTACCAAAAGTATGAGGCGGCACTCAAGGAGAACAATGCGATGGATTTTGACGACCTCTTGGTCAATACCTATCGCTTGCTCCGTGACTATGATGAGGTACGTTACCGTTATCAGGAGCAGTTCCGCTACATCATGGTCGATGAGTTTCAAGACACCAACGACGTGCAGAATAAAATCTTGAACCTCCTCGCAGAAAGCCATCATAACCTCTGTGTGGTGGGCGATGACGCACAGAGCATCTATGCTTTCCGAGGTGCGCAGATTCAGAACATCCTCGATTTTACGACGCATTACCCAGAAACGAAGCTCGTGAAGCTTGTCACCAATTACCGTTCGTCGGGCGAGATTGTCGAAATGGCGAATCGGTTGATAAAGAAGAACACGGGGCAAATCCCCAAGGAGTGTCGCACAGCGCGAGGGAAGGGAACACCCCCGACGTGGCGCTTGCCGTATTCGGATAGTGAGGAGGCGCTCCTTATCGCCAAAGAGATCCGCGAGCGACACCTTGCCGATGGCGCCCCGTATGAGTCGTTTGCCATCCTTTACCGAAACTCGAGTCAGTCGCGCGTTATCGAGGACAACTTCTTACTCGAGGGTGTGCCATATCGCATTTACGGGGGCGCCTCGTTTTATGACCATAAGGAGGTGCTAGATCTGATGGCGTACTTCCGCTTTGTGGGAAACCCAGCAGACACAGAGTCGCTATTGCGCATCATCAACCTCCCCACGCGAGGTATCGGCGAGAGGGCACAGCTACATTTGCAGGAGGAGGCTCAAGCATTAGGGCAAACGCTGTGGGAGTATATCTTGAGTCTACCCAACGAGAGCACGCGCCTCACCAAAAACGCACTCAAATCGGTATTGACTTTCCGCGAAACGATGAAGCCTTTCATCGAGTCGGTGCATACGGCGCCTGCTGAGATGATGGCTACCGATATTTATCTTCGTAGTGGGTTGAAAAATCTCTATGAGAATGATACGTCGGTTGATGGCGAGACGCGCGTTTCTCACCTCCATGAGTTGTTTAGTGCGCTCAAAGACTTTGTGGAGAAAAAACAGCTCGAGACCCCAGATATCCCTGTGACGCTCGTGCAATATATGGAGGAAGCGCCTTTGCGGCAGATCTTGCGGCGCGCGACACGAAACGACTCCATGCCGTGACCCTTACGACCATTCATTCGGCCAAGGGGTTAGAGTTTAACCATGTCTATATTGTGGGGCTGGAAGAAGATCTCTTCCCCTCTAAACGCAGCATAGAGGACTCCAAGGGAAAGGGGCTGGAAGAGGAACGGCGTCTCTGTTATGTGGCCGTAACGCGTGCGGCGCACACCCTGTCGTTATCGGCATGTCAAAACCGTCGTCTCTATGGTAAAGGCTTGATACCGATGCGCCCGAGTCGCTTCTTCCAAGAGCTCTTAGACGAGGATGAGTATGAGCAGTTTAAGAGCAAGAGTAAACCGACCTTCGTTGATAAAGACTCGGAGGAGTCGTTCGCAGAGCGCCCGTTGGTTGTCTTCCCAAAATCGGGCAAGACAACGACGGCGGCGGGCTGGGGTGACCCAAGGAGAGGAGAGAGACAGACACAGGCGCTACCCCCTGTGCCACGCGGGTCGTTCGGCGCTCAGCCCACACAGAGCTCGCAATCGCTACCCACGATTGGGCAGACCGATACGGAGACGGGGCGTTTTAGGGAAAGTGCTCAGGGAGATTTGCAGCCCGGCGATCGTGTCTTACACGCTATCTTCGGAGCAGGGTGTGTGCTGACGATCTCGGGGATGGGAATGGAACA
>CALHZE010000185.1 GCA_938040915.1 uncultured Bacteroidia bacterium
CAAGCATGGGGTCGTTCGGGGTGAGGCGTTACACCAGCGCATTTTACACCATGTTTGTGCACAAGCGCAAGAGGTGGGGTTGCTTACTAAAGGATTGACATATAGCCCCCTAGGTGGGGGGCTACAAAAGAATATTGAGTACCTCCTCTGGGTGCAAAAAATTGGGGAGGGCACAGCCTTAGCACTCGAGCGCGAAATACCGCTCGTGGTGCAGGCGGCACACGAAGAGCTGGGATAGTGCCTTCTCTATTTTTACTATCTTTGTTTCGTATTTTGGAGGGAGCGTAAGATGACAGACGAGCAGTTGGCACAAGGTCGAGAGTCGTATTCTGCGGAGAGTATTCAGGTCCTCGAGGGCTTGGAAGCTGTCCGTAAGCGACCTGCCATGTATATTGGCGACACGGGCGAGAAGGGGCTACACCACTTGGTTTATGAGGTGGTCGATAACTCTATCGACGAGGCCTTGGCTGGCTATTGTGACCATATCGAGGTGGAGATTTTGGCAGATGGCGCGGTGCGTGTGCAAGATAACGGGCGAGGTATCCCTGTGGATATTCACGAAAAGGAGGGGGTGTCGGCGCTCGAGGTCGTGATGACACGGCTTCATGCCGGCGGAAAGTTTGATAAGGGCTCTTACAAGGTTTCCGGTGGGTTGCACGGCGTGGGCGTTTCATGTGTGAATGCCCTCTCTGATCTATTGGTAGCCGAGGTGCGCCGCGATGGTAAGTTATGGCGTCAGGAATTCTCTAAGGGGAAGACACTTGCGCCCGTAGCTTGTGTGGGCGAGGCTGACACCACGGGGACGACGATTACCTTCCACCCCGACCCGCTCATCTTTACCCAAACCACAGACTTCCGTTTCGAGATCCTTGCGCTCCGTTTACAAGAACTCGCTTTCTTGAACAAGGGGATTCGTATTAGCTTGGAAGATCATCGCAACAACGAAGACCATAAGCCCCGCCGCGAAGTCTTTTATAGCGAAGAGGGGATAAAAAGCTATATCGCCTTTTTAGATAAGTCTACGCCCTCGCTCCTAGAGAACCCCATTTTTATAGAGACAGAAAAGAATGGTATCCCCGTGGAGATCGCGATGACCTATCACGAATCGCGGGTCGTAAAAGAATATTCTTTTGCTAACAACATTCATACACTCGAGGGGGGGACACACCTCCAAGGTTTTCGTCTCGGGCTTACGCGTACGCTTAAGCCTTACGTAGAAAGCAAAAA
>CALHZE010000186.1 GCA_938040915.1 uncultured Bacteroidia bacterium
GACGCGAAGGGTTTGTGTTGTAGCCTTTTGTTTGGAAGCTGCGTAGTTAGCGCTAATGCGTACCGACTCGATATCGACGGATGAAGATCGCAGGGCGATATGAAGGTCACAATTGGGGTAAAAGGCGAGGGCGACGCCAGATCGTTCGTAGCCGATGCTCTCCACGATCAGCGAGTCAGTGAGTTCGCCTCTGTAGGCAAAACGAAAGCGCCCCACCGAGTCGGTATAGGCACCATAGCTTGTACCTCGGAGATGCACGAGCGCGCCGGCGACGCCTTCGGGTTCGGCTTGTGAAACGACGCGTCCCTCGAGCCATGTCTGTTGTGCGGCGCAAGGGAGGGAAAGTAGGCAGCATCCCGTCCACAGCACGATGTGAAGCAAGCTGGCGATATTCTTAAGCATGTGACCCATCATTCTTCTAAACGTAACAATAACGCAACAGCGTTGCAAATGTTGCGGTCCTACGCGGAGTCCTAAGGGCGGACGGCCCGTGCTGGCGACAAGCGGACACAAAAAAGAACGGACGCACACGATAGGCGTCCGTACGAAGGTCATTCGGTTGTAAGGGCGCGCGACCCGTGCGGGGTCCTAAGGGCGGACGACCCGTGCGAGCGACAAGCGATCCGATGCGTGGGGGGGGGAAGGGCAAAAAAAACAGACGCACACGATGGGCGTCCGCGTAGAATCACTCGTTGCTCCGCCGTCCGCGTAGCACCTAGCCCCAAAGAAATAACCAATACCACACCTTACGACAACGAGACCAACGCCATAACCGCCCCAGATCACTACGACGGATATCACAAGAGGTAACATCACACAAATAACGACAAACCGAGCGCAACGACTCTTGCGAAGAAACACTATCCCCAAGACGCGCTATCGTGAAGTAGGTTCGCAATAAACGACGCTCCGTCTTCACGCGAAAAAGCGCTAACTCCCGACGACTTAACAAACCCGAGCTGCGCGCATGAATAAAACGAGCATACACCGCCTCCATAAACGCTATGTCTCGCACTGCCGAATAAAGACGCTCGTGCATGATACTGTCCGGACGCTGAACATAGTGATAAACCACCTCGCGCGTACTAACCACTCGATCTGCCTTAAAGAAGAGGAGATAGGTCGTCATATAATCCTCTAAAAGCTTCCCAGAGGGATACTCGATCCCGTCAAAAAGCGTGCGACGATATACCTTACCCCACGCAAACGACTTCACTTCTCGGTCAAATAAGACTTTTATAAGCCTCCTTGCGCGTCAACGTCCTATTTCCCAACTGCACATAACGCTTATCCTCGCGCCCCGACAAATCCTCACTCACAAAACGCCCCATCGCGATGTCAGCCCCCGTCTCCTCTTGTAACGCCACCAAGACCTCTGCCGCTCGAGCCTCCAGATAATCGTCACTATCCACAAACATCAACAACGAACCCACCGAAGCCCGCACCCCCACATTCCGCGTCTCCGCAGCCCCTTGTTCTCCTGTGATATGAGCCGAATGCGACTATCGCGCGCCACCCACTCCCGACAAAGCCGCAACGTCGAGTCTGTGGATCCATCATTGATCAACACGACCTCAAAATCCTGATACGTCTGCTGCACGACCGACTCTAAACACCTGTCCAGAAAACGCTCTACGTTATACGCCGGTATGATGATACTCAGCCGTGGCAACGCGCCTTCCTCGCCTCTATGCGACATTCCTCTTCCCTTGGTTAGAACGCTAAGATAAT
>CALHZE010000187.1 GCA_938040915.1 uncultured Bacteroidia bacterium
TGTTGGTTGGTAGGTGATTCGACAAAAAAAGGCACGCCCCTCTCGCGAAACACCTCACGCAAACGCAACGCCATCTCCACCGCATGACGGCTTATTTGCACATACAAATCGTCAGTAAAAAGCGTATCAAATTGTATCCCAAGCAATCGTCCCTTAGCCAACAAAGCGCCATGCTGCTTTATAATGGTGAAAAAATGCGGTGGTACGTCCCCTCTCGGAAAGACAACCGCCTCTCCACACAAAGCTCCCACCTTCGTTCCACCGATATAAAAAACATCACACAATTGCGACAAATCTTGTAACGTGATGTCAGACTCGGGGCTCGCTAAACCATACCCCAAACGCGCTCCATCAACAAACAGTTTCAGCGCATATCGTTTACATAACGCATAGAGCTCCTTTAACTCGTTCTTCGAGTACAGCGTCCCCCATTCCGTGGGATACGAAATATAAACCATAGCCGGCTGCGCCATGTGCTCATACGTCGGATCTTGGTAAAAATCCACCAAGTAACGCTCCAATACTTCACTGAGCAACTTTCCCTCTACCGAGGGTAACGTTATGACTTTGTGTCCAAAAAGCTCAATAGCGCCTCCTTCATGCACGGCGATATGCCCACTTTCCACGGCAATTACTCCAGCATAGTGAGGCAACACTGCGTCTATCACAATAGTGTTTGTTTGCGTACCACCCGTAAGCAAGTAAACATCCGAACAGCGACACCCCACTGCACTTGCAATGCGCTCCTTGGCAGAAACCGTGTAACGATCTGCGCCATACCCCGCCATCTGCTCAAGATTTGCTTCACTCAAGCGGCGAAGTATCTCTGGATGCGCCCCTTCGCTATAATCACAAGTAAAAGAGATCATATCCCCCTTACCTAAAAGTTTCTCTCCAGCTGTTCTCGTGCATAAGACTCCGTGACATGTAACTCCGTCGTGCCACTTTGTGGTAAAGCATACATTCCCTCCATGAATATAGCCTCACAAAGAGAACGCAAACCGCGCGCACCGAGCTTATATTCGATCGCTTTGTCAACAATAAAATCCAAGACCTCTTCGTCAATAACAAGACGAATCCCATCTATCCGAAAAAGCTCTTCGTACTGCCGGATGATGGCATTCTCCGGCTTCGTCAAAATATCGCGCAGGGCTGCTCGATCCAAAGGCTCTAAATTCGCAATGATCGGCAGACGCCCCACCAATTCAGGGATCAATCCGAAAGCACGCAAATCCTGTGGCGCAATATATTGTAACAAATTCTCTCCCTGCTTTTTCTTCTTTTCTTCGCTAGTGTAACCGATGAACTGACGGTTCATTCGGTTCGCAATAAGCCGGTCAATGCCCTCAAAAGCGCCTCCACAGATAAATAAGATATCCCGCGTATTGACCTTTATCATCCGCTGTTC
>CALHZE010000188.1 GCA_938040915.1 uncultured Bacteroidia bacterium
AAAAATCATTCGGGTGAATAAGGCGCAGCGATGCCGCGAGTTACGACTGCGGCTCGAGGTGGAGCGTGCCCACATCGTTGCCGTCGACAAGCTGCCCAAAATCAAAGGCTTTACGCTCGGTCTTATACACCTCGTAACGGATATCGTCGAGGTAGAGCGTGCTCTCCTTCTCATCACGACTCCAACGGACTTCTTCGGTGCGTCCGGTCGCTTTACGGGTAATGTGACACCGTCCGTTCTTTTGAAAATCATAGAGGTCTCCCACGGCACTGTGATCGGGCACATCCACCCCCGCGCGACTCACCGAAACGACACGCCAAGAGCGATAGATATCAAAGGTTTTATCGTCGTCTTTGTTACACGAGGGCAACAAGAGCGTGGAAAGAAGCAGAAGGGGCAATAACACCCCAAGGAATCTGGTTGGGAATCGCATCGTGCTTTACTTTTTTACCCCGACGAGGTCGAGGAGGGTTTCTACTTGTGGGATTAAAATGACCTCCGTGCGCCGATTCTTTTTGCGCGCCTCGGCGGTCTTTGCAGGGTCTAGGGGGATGTATTCGCCGCGACCCGAGGCGGTTACGCGAGTCGGCGCGACCTTCCCCTGTTGGGTTAAGAGACGCACGATGGAGGTGGCGCGCATGACACTCAAATCCCAGTTATCTTTGATCTGTCCCGCGCCTTTCATCGGTACGTCGTCAGTGTGTCCCTCGACCTCAACGTGAATGTCGGGGTTGGCTGCCAAGACCTTGGCGAGCTCGAGGATCGCCTCGCGTCCCTTGGCGTCGACCTCATAACTTCCTTGCTTAAAGAGCAGTTGCTCCTCAAGTGAGACATAGACACGCCCCCCTTTTTGGTAGACACTCAGCCCCTTGCCTTCGAAGCCAAACATCGCACCCGCCACGCGTTGGCGCAAGGCCTCGGAGACCGAATCGCGCTGCGCAATGGCGTGTTGTAAGGCGGCGATATCGGCGTTCTTCTTCTCTATGTTTTGCGCGAGCTCGTCGAGTGAAAGGCGGAGCGAATCGAGAGCTCGGCGGTCTTGTTCCTGTCGCCGTGCCTCGCGTTCTTGGTCTTGTCGGCGCTGGTAGAGTTGTCGCTCGAGTTCCTTAAGGGCGTCTTCGCGTTCCTGCAATTGAGACTGGTTTTTCTGGATCTCGGCAAGGAGTCGTCCGGTCTCTTTTTGATTGCCTGCTAGGAGGTTTTTGTGTAGATTCTCAAGGTCGTTGTAATCATTGCGCAGGCGGGTGTGCGACTCTTGGAGATAACGGCGGTCGGCCTCGACGCTATCGATCCCCCGTAGGAGGGCATTGTTTCGTGCCACGAGGGCGGCGTTAACGGCTCGCTGTTCCTTGAGGGAGGCGTTCAGAGTATCGTTGGTATGCTCGAGGGTAGCCGCGAGGTCTTTGAGCCCTGCATACTTTTGGTCGAGTTCCTTAAACTCGCGGGCAGGGACACAGCTCTGCAAGGAAATAAAAAAGGGCAACCCCATGAAAAGTAGGATTGCCCACGACGTTGACTTCATACTGACGTTAGGTAAGAAGTTGTTATCTCAAAGTGTCGGGGTAGCAGGATTCGAACCTGCGACCCTCTGCTCCCAAAGCAGATACGCTAACCGGACTGCGCTATACCCCGAACGGTGGCGGAGAGAGGGGGATTCGAACCCCCGGTACCTGTTACCAAGTACGACAGTTTAGCAAACTGTTGGTTTCAGCCGCTCACCCATCTCTCCTCACTGAAAAGAAGGAGCGTCCTACGCACCTCCCCCTCCGTCGTCCCTTTACGACGACGCAAAGGTAGAAAGTTTTCGCACAATAACAAAACATGTTCTACACGAGTTGCAGGCGAGGGGCGACGGGTAGGCGACGAGCGCGCAAACAAAAAACGGACGCATCGCGTTGCGTCCGTACTCATTCGAAGGTTTGGAAAATTAGAAAGACGCCGCCCCCGTGCGACGCGAGTTGCGATATAATCATGCTTATCAATAATGGCATCGTCCTATTCGTGACTATCTTGCGACGCTAGCCACGAATAGAACGCAGCGCCAAAAGCGCGGATGAGCGGCGCACGCAAGAACTCATAGACATGTATCCCCTCGCGTGCCCCTCGCACACGCGCCGCATCACAGATAGACCACTCCTCATAGAGCAAGACCGTAAATACCCCCGAACGACGCAGACGGATCGGGTAAAGCGCACACGACAAAGGCTTCGGTGGTTGCGCCATCGAGGGTGGGAACTCCCCTGCCCGCTCTGCCCGTTCGATGGCACACAGACAACACCCCTTTTCGACAAAAGAATAGGCACACGCCCCCGATATGGGGTGACAAGGCGTCACCCATCCGCCCGCCTCCTCCCGTTCGCCCACACCCTTTTCGTCTAAAAGAGCAAGGTGTGCTGAGGACAAGTAAGGGCGTAAATAAGGGAGGGCGTCTAACAACCCTCCCATTTCTTCGGTAGTCAACGGCGCACCCGCGTCGCCCGCCTCGCAACACACCCCATGACAAGCGGTAAGGTCACAGGCGAAATAGTCTGTGAGGATGCGCCGATCGACGATCTTATCCCCCCACTGCAGGAGTGAACAACATTTACTCATGACAGAGGGGCATCCCCGTCATCTCGGCGGGTTGGGCAATCCCCATCATCTTGAGGAGGGTGGGAGCGACATCCGCCAAACGCCCACTTTCCACCCGCTTAAACCGGTCGCTCACCACAATGATCGGCACGGGGTTGAGGGAATGTGCCGTGTTGGGCGTGCCATCGGCGTTAATGGCGTGATCGGCATTACCGTGATCGGCAATAATCACCAGCTCATAGCCTCGCTCGCGGAGGTGCTCCACGATAAGCCCCGCACAGGCATCGACCGTGCGCACCGCTTCTTGAATCGCGGGGTAGACCCCCGTGTGCCCCACCATGTCGCCATTGGCAAAGTTGAGACAGACGAAGTCGGGCGCTTGGGTATCGACGTCAGAGAGGAGCTTGTCGGTCACCTCGAGGGCACTCATGCGCGGCTGCAGATCATACGTCGCGACCTTGGGCGAGGGGACAAGGATACGGTGTTCGCCCTCAAAGAGTTCTTCACGCCCGCCAGAGAAGAAGAAGGTTACGTGGGCATATTTTTCGGTCTCGGCAATGCGGAGCTGTGTCGCCCCCGCCTTGGCGACGACCTCGCCCATGGTGTTGTGAAGGTTCTCCTTGTCGTAAGCTACCTCAACCCCTCGGAAGGTTTCGTCATAACGCGTCATGGTGGCGTAATGGAGAGGGAGGGTCTTCATCCCCACCTCGGGCATATCTTTTTGAGTCAGCACGGTAGTGAGCTCGCGTAACCGGTCGGTGCGGTAATTAAAGCAGAAGACGACGTCGCCGGGGCAGATCATAGCAATAGGCTTCCCCGTCGCGTCAACGCGCACGATGGGTTTGATAAATTCGTCAGTCACCCCCGCCTCGTATGAGGCGCGCACGCCGGCAAGGATGTCTTGTGTGGGCGCGCCATTTCCTGCCGTAAGGAGGTCATAAGCCTCGCGGATGCGCTCCCAACGTTTGTCGCGATCCATGGCATAATAGCGCCCGATGACTGAGGCGATTTGCGTGTGTTGCCCCGCAATATGGTCTTGGAGCTGCTGGAGGAAGCCCAAACCGCTCCTAGGGTCGGTGTCGCGCCCATCAGTAAAGGCGTGGATATAGACCCGCTCGAGCCCCTTGGCAGCAGCCATGTCAGCGAGTTTGTAAAGGTGCTTATCGAGCGAATGGACGCCCCCGTCAGAGACGAGCCCAAGGAAGTGAAGGGCGCGCCCCTCGCGTTGGGCATAGTCCATGAGTTCGTTGAGCACGGGGTTCTTCTCTATAGCACCCGAGGCGATCTCTCGGTTAATGCGCAGCAAGTCTTGATAGACCACGCGCCCCGCACCGATGTTGAGATGCCCGACCTCAGAGTTACCCATTTGCCCGTCGGGAAGCCCGACATCCTCGCCGCAAGTGCGCAGTTGCGCAAAAGGGAAACGCGCGCGCAGCGCATCAAGCTGTGGCGTGAAGGTCGAGGCGATCGCATCGGCATGCGACCCATCGCCATTGCCCCAGCCATCGAGGATCATTAACATAACCTTCTGAAGAGCAGACATAGCAAAATAGCATTTAAGTGGTTGAGAACGACTGTGTTTAGAGGCGCGAAAGACTCCGCAACAGGGCGATGTCTTTCTTAACGCCCAAGAAGCCTAAAACGGTAAGAATGGCGGCTATCAACGGCAATAGGTAGACAACCGACAGAGAAGCCAACCCCTCGACCTGACCTGCCACCGCATGGTAGTAGAAATAGGCGAGCCCAAGCAGCCCAAAGTCGAGCACGATGGCCGTGCCACTCAGGCGCAGCTGGAGCGCCCGCCGCTTAAAGCAGAAGATGGTCACCACGGGCAACAGCACGGCTAAAATAGCCGCCACGTGGAGCGGCCAAAACGCGATCGCAAACTCGTAACTCCCCGCTGGGTCTACGGTCACCCCGTTCCACACCGAGAGGTTGAGCGACGCGTCGGCGGTCTTGATATAAGCGAAGCTCGCAAAATAGAAAACGGCAAGAAGCACCGTCGCTAGAAACCAATAGAGAGATTGTACACGCTGAATCATGGCTATCTGACAAGTTAGTACCACAAAACGTAGGCACGCGCGCTGGGCGGCTTACTTGTAACTATCGTTTTTGAGCATCCGCACCTCCTCGGGGGTAAGGTAGCGCCATGTCCCGCGCGGGAGGTTACGCTTGGTGAGCCCCGCATAGAGCACACGATCGAGGCGCTCGACTCGGAAACCAAGGGAGTCAAACATACGCCGCACAACGCGGTTCTGCCCCGTATGAATGGTCACCCCCACAGTCGACGAATCGTTAGGACGGACGTAGGCAATCTGAGCCGTTTCGCCGTCGTCCAAGGTCACCCCCTGGAGGAGCTGCTCCATATCGTGGGCAGTGACCTTGCGATCGAGGGTCACCTCATACGTCTTTTGCTTGGCATAACTGGGGTGCGTGAGCCGGTCGGTGAGTTCGCCGTCATTGGTTAGGAGGAGTAACCCTGTGGTATTGCGATCGAGACGCCCGACGGGGTAGATGCGTTCGGCACAGGCGTCCTTGACAAGATCGAGGACGGTGTGCTCGGCATGGGGGTCTTCGATGGTGCAGATATAGTCCTTGGGTTTATTGAGGAGGATATAGACTTTCTGCTCAAGGGTTAGGGTTTCGCCGTTGCGGGTCACCACGTCTTGGTTGGGGATAATCTTTTCGCCAAGGGTGGTGCACGTCGTGCCGTTGATTGCGATCTCGCCACTGGTAATCATCTCGTCGGCGTCGCGTCGGCTACATGCACCACAGTGAGCGATGTAGCGGTTGAGTCGCATGGGTTGCGAGAGATCGATAAGGGGGTGCTCACGCTGCTCGGTTTGAGCGCGATCCTCACGCCGGATGGGCGATTTGAGCGACGAGCGATCCTCACGCCGGACGGGCGGTTTAAGCGACGAGCGATCCTCACGCCGGACATTACGACGATCACGGTCTTCGCTCCGGTCACCCCTTCGGTTATTGCGTGACGACTCTTCGCCGAGAAATTGATTTAATCCCTCAAAGTAACTCTTCTGTTCTTTTTCGTCGCGCCGTCTCTGTTTTGCTGCAAAGGGCGAGCGGTCATCACGACGGTCATTGCGCCGGTCGTCGCGACGCGGTTTGCGGTTGTCGAAGCGCTCCTCACGGTTCTCGCGGCGGTCATTGCGACGTGGCTTGCGATCATCAAAGCGCACTTCACGATCCTCACGCCAGTCATTGCGACGGTCGTCACGCCGCGGCTTGCGGTTGTCAAAACGCTCTTCACGATCCTCACGACGGTCATTGCGACGGTCGTCACGACGCGGCTTGCGGTCATCAAAGCGCTCTTCACGTTCCTCGCGCCAGTCATTGCGACGGTCGTCACGACGCGGCTTGCGGTCATCAAAACGCTCTTCACGTTTCTCGCGACGGTCGTCACGCCGCGGCTTGCGGTCGTCAAAGCGCTCTTCACGGTTCTCACGACGGTCGTCACGACGCGAGCTGTGGTCGTCAAAGCGCTCCTCACGCGAGAAACGGTTATCGTTCGTTGCCTCGGTCTCGCCAGCCGGAGGCTCGGGCAGTAGGGCGTCTTGGGTGTTTTGGGCGTCTTTGTGGGAGAAGTTGCGGGCTGTCCGAGGACGATAACGCCCTTCCTGTGACGACGCACCCTGGCGCGGACGTTCGCTACGGCGTTCGTTGCCAAGGCGTTGTTCCAACGACTCCTCGGCTTGCGCACGGTCACTATTTTGAGAAAAGCCTTTGCGGTGGGTACGCGGGCGGTAAGGGGTGTGAGCGGTAGCTGGGGCACGCCGAGCATCGTCGCGACGGTCGGAGCGCGATCTTGTTTTATAGTCTTGCATCTTCGAATATTCCTCTTATTAGGAACGGCAAAGGTACAACAATATATTGAGGCGTTCGGAACGCGTACGAAAATTCCATTCCCGTTTTCTCTCTTAGAGTCCCTCCCAGACATTCCATCCGCGCTCACCGAAAAACCGCCCATCGCGTGTGACGGAGCTTTAGGAATTCCAAACGTCCGATTAAGGCGAAAATCAAAAGAACAAATAGAGGAAATAGAAGAAATCATATTAAATAGAGCTTTGGAGGGTAGGTAAAATGACCTACATTGGTACGGAGAGGGTACGGAGAGGGTACGGTGATGGTACGGCGAGAGTACGGTGTGTAAGCAGAGGA
>CALHZE010000189.1 GCA_938040915.1 uncultured Bacteroidia bacterium
CCGCCGAGGACGCGGTATCGATCCTCCGTGGGTTGCGCGAACGGTTTGAGGCTTATCACAACCTGCGGATCAAAGATGAGGCGATTGTCGCTTCGGTCGAACTCTCACAACGCTACATAGGCGATCGTTTCTTGCCCGACAAGGCGATCGACCTTGTCGACGAGGCTGCGGCACGCTTGCGCTTACAAGCCAATTCGGTGCCCGAGGCGCTAGACGAGGTCGAGCGTCGTATCGTCCAGCTCGAAATCGAGCGCGAGGCCTTCAAGCGAGAGCAAGATTCGCTGCAACTCGAGCACGTGGCGCGCGAGCTTGCCGAGCTCAATGAGCGGCGCACGCAAATGCGCAGTCAGTGGGAGGCGGAAAAGGGGATGGTCGACGAAATGCACCGTCTCAAACAAGAGAACGAGAAGCTCGTAGCGCAAGCAGCCGAGGCAGAACGTAACGCCGATTACTCGAAGGTGGCAGAGTTGCGTTTCGGGACGATCCCCGAGCAACAGAAGCGCCTCAAGGAGTTGCAAGAAGCCCTGCAAAAGCTGCAGGGAGACTCGCCGATGCTCAAAGAGGAGGTGACCGCCGAAGATATCGCCGAGGTGGTGGCACGTTGGACAGGCATCCCCGTACAGCGGATGTTGCAGAGTGAGCGGGAAAAGTTGCTACACCTCGAAGACGAGTTACGCAAGCGTGTCGTGGGACAAGACGAGGCGATAGAGGCTGTTGCTAATGCGGTGCGCCGCTCGCGGGCAGGCTTGCAAGACCCGAAACGACCGATTGGTTCGTTTATCTTCCTCGGCACGACGGGCGTCGGGAAGACCGAGTTAGCTAAGGCGCTCAGCGCCACCCTATTCGATGACGAGAGCCACATGGTGCGGATCGATATGAGCGAGTATCAGGAGCGGCACGCCGTTTCCCGTCTCATCGGGGCGCCTCCCGGCTACGTGGGGTACGACGAGGGGGGGCAACTGACCGAGGCGATCCGACGCCACCCATACTCTGTGGTCTTGTTAGATGAAATCGAAAAGGCGCACCCCGATGTCTTCAACGTCTTGCTCCAAGTGCTCGACGATGGGCATTTGACAGACAATAAGGGACGTACGGTAGACTTCAAAAACACGATCATCATCATGACCTCTAATCTCGGGGCCTCGCTCATTTCGGAAGCCTTGTTGGAAAAGCACGAGAATATGGAACAGGTGCGCGCCGAGGTGATGCAGTTGCTACGGAAGACCATCCGCCCCGAGTTTCTGAACCGGATCGACGATATCATCCTATTCGGCATGTTGGGGGCGAGCGAGATCGAGCGCATCGTCTCACTGCAGTTTCACCGGATTGCGGCGATGGCTGCCGAGCAGGGGATTACACTTACCCTCTCGCCCGAGGCGCTGCATTGGCTAGCAGAGCGCGGCTTTGATGCCGCCTTTGGGGCGCGTCCCCTCAAGCGTCTTTTGCAACGCGAGGTGGTCAATGAGCTCTCAAAAGCAATACTTGCCGGGAAGGTGCGTCAAGATGCGAAAATTGAGATCGCGGTGGCAGAAGGGGACAACGGACTGATGTTTAGAAATGAAGAGAGCGCTACACCAGAAGAACGGTAGGCGTCTCGCGGGTGCTTAACCGGTCTCACCGTTTCTGCAACCCTATAACACACCTCCAAATGAGCAACGGAGCGTGGCGATGTGATTCGACATCGCTGCGCTCCGTTTTTCTTGTGCAGACTGGTGTATTTACCTAGAAAGGAAGGCTCGCGTGATGCTTTTTTCATTACATTTGCCTAGAAGACAGAGTAACAGCAAACAACGATGAAACACGCGCTCTACGTATTGTTTTTCCTTACACTTACCCTTGCTGTCAGTGCACAGGAAACGCCGCAGGAGGGGGACGACAGGGACACTGCTGGGAAGCCCGCACTCCCGACCGCGTTTCAATATTCGGCATTGATTTATCAAGAGGGAAAGCCTGTGGCGGAAAAGGAGATCGTGCTGCAAGCCAAGCTCCAAGATGGGGCAGGGGAGGTGTTTTATGTCGAGCAACTCCACACAACGA
>CALHZE010000190.1 GCA_938040915.1 uncultured Bacteroidia bacterium
CCGCACGGGCCGTCCGCCCTTAGGACCCCGCATGGGCCGCGCGCCCTTAGCGCCGTCCGCGTAGGACCCGTTTGCCGCATTGTCGGTATCTTTGCCACAAAGAGAAGGGTAAGGCTATGAAAGACAAGGCGGCGCAAGGGTATATCTCCCTCGAGGGGGTGAGGGTCAACAATCTCCACATCGAGCACTTGGAGATCCCACGCGGCAAGCTCGTGGTGCTTTCTGGGCTCTCCGGCTCGGGCAAATCGTCCCTCGCCTTCGACACCCTTTACGCCGAGGGACACCGTCGCTACGTACAGAGCCTATCGTCCTACGCGCGCCAGTTCCTTGACCGCCTGCCGAAACCCGAAGCGAAGCGCATCACGGGCATCCCCCCCGCCATCATCATCGAGCAACGAGTGAGCAACCGTAACCCGCGCTCTACGGTGGGGACGATGTCTGAGGTCTACGAATACCTCTGCCTCCTCTACGCCCGCGTCGGACGCATCTTTTCGCCCGTCTCAGGACAGGAAATCAAAATCCACACCACGCGTGACGTGGTCGACTTTATCGTCGCCCACGAGGGGGAGCGACTCCTCCTCCTAGCCCCCATCGACGTCCCCGATGCCGAGGCACTTTCGGTACAGCGCGATATCTACAAACTCGACGGCTATACGCGCCTTTTCGCCCACGACACCGTTTATCCCCTCGAGGCGTCAGAGGTCGTCGAGGCATACCAACGAGGCGAATCTATCCATCTTCTCATCGACCGATTTGAGGTGACCGCCGCCCCCGAGTTCCGAATGCGTTGTGGTGATTCGGTCGAGGCGGCCTTTCGCGAAGGAGGAGCAGCCTGTCGTGTGGCTGTGCTCGATGCCGCGGGCGCATACTCCTATCACGATTTTAGCGCTCGTCTGGAGGCGGATGGTATCGCGTTTCGCCCACCTACGCCCGCCCTCTTTAACTTTAACAATCCGCAGGGGGCGTGCCCAACTTGCGAAGGCTACGGGCGCACGATGGGGATCGACGAAGACCTCGTCATCCCCGACAAGCTCCTCTCGGTCTACTCCGAGGCGGTTTCCTGCTGGCGAGGCAACGTTATGCGCGGCTGTCTTGATGAGTTTATTCGCCTCTCAGCGCCCTATAACTTCCCAATCCATCGACCCTATTACCAGCTTTCTGACAGAGAAAAGGCGCTCTTGTGGGATGGCGATGGCGACAAGCTCTACGGTATCAACCAGTTCTTTGACTACCTCGAAACGCAACGCCACAAGGTGCAAAACCGGATTATGCTCTCGCGTTTCAAGGGCAAGACCACCTGCCCCACCTGCCACGGCAAGCGTTTACGACAAGAAGCCGAGTGGGTCAAAATCGCGGGGCGCTCGCTTTCGTCGCTCGTCGACCTCCCCCTCACCGAGCTACAAGAGTTCTTAACCTCCCTCCAGTTTGACGAACACGACACCCAAGTCAGCCAGCGCATCCTGACCGAGCTCCGCACCCGCCTCGGTTACCTGCTCGACGTCGGCGTGGGCTACCTCACCCTCAACCGTTTAGCAAGCACCCTCTCGGGCGGAGAAACGCAACGCATTAACCTTGCGACCTCTCTCGGCAGTTCGCTCGTCGGGGCTCTTTACATATTAGACGAGCCCAGTATCGGGTTGCACAGTGTCGACACCGAGCGCCTGTTGACCATCCTCCGTAAAATGCGCGATCAGGGGAACACGGTACTGGTGGTGGAACACGATCTCGATATCCTGCGGGCAGCCGACACGCTCATTGACCTCGGTCCGAAGGCAGGATTCGAGGGCGGAAAGGTCGTTTATGCCGGAGACCTCAAAGGGATTGAGGCTTGCGCCGAGAGCCTCACAGGGGGCTACCTCTCGGGGCGCTTACACCTCACCCCGCGGCAACGCCGTGAGCCTAAGAGTGAGGCGGTGTTGCTCAACAATGTCTTTGTCAACAACATCCGCGACGTCTCCCTCCGTCTCCCTCTAGGGGTCTTAACCGTGGTGACGGGGGTGAGTGGCTCGGGTAAGTCGAGCCTCGTGCGTGAGGCGCTCATCCCTGCGCTTCAAACCGTGGTTAACAGGACACGCCCCACGGTGCGGACTTACTCAACTGTCGAGTATCTCCATGCTTCGCCTCTCGCCGTAGAGTTCATCGACCAAGACCCGCTAGCACGTTCGTTGCGCTCGACGCCGGTTACGATTATCAAGGCCTACGACGACATCCGCGAGCTCTTTGCCTCGCAACCCCTCGCGCGGAACATGAACTATGGCAAGGCGCTCTTTTCATTCAACGCCCCCGGCGGACGCTGTGAGGTCTGTGAGGGGATGGGCGTCCAGGTCATCGGCATGCAGTTTATGGCCGACGTGGAGGTGAAGTGCGAACGGTGTCACGGGCGGCGATTCCAAGAGAGTATCCTCGAGGTGAAGTACCGCGACAAGAGTATCTACGACGTGCTGGCGATGACCATCACCGAAGCGCTTGCCTTTTTCAAGCAAGAGGAGAGCACCATCACCAAACGCATTGTGAAACGCCTTCAGGTGCTCGAGGATGTCGGGCTCGGCTACCTACAGATGGGGATTGGCACCTCCGCGCTCAGTGGTGGCGAGGCGCAGCGCCTCAAACTCTCTCTCTACCTAGCCGACCCCAATAGCTATCCACCCACGCTCTTCGCCTTTGACGAACCTACCACGGGGCTACACATTGCCGACATCGATCGCCTCATGAAGCTCTTTGACGCGCTCCTCACACACGGTCACACGGTCGTCCTGATAGAGCATAATCTTGACGTGATCCGGCAAGCAGACTGGATTATCGACATGGGTCCCGGCGCAGGCTCGCGCGGCGGCACGATTGTCGCAGAGGGGACGCCTGAGCAGATAGCGCAATGCGAAAACAGCCTTACGGGACGTTATTTGTAGGAAGGATTATTTACCAAGTAAACGATATACTGAGAAAAAATGAAGTTACGAAAGACGTGGGCAGCCCTGTTGCTGCTCCTTTGCCTAGGGCTTTTAGGGAAGTCTGGGCTCTTGGCGGCAGATAAGACCGTGCCCGTGACGGTCAAAATTAAGGCTGGGAAGGGGGTGGTTGCGCTTTATGAGACTGACCAGAAGGGTAAGATGCTTACAGATAAAATGCTACTCAGATTCCAGAACATAGAAGAGCCTAAGATAGAAACCGAGGGGACTGTGGAGGTAAAAGCTAATACGGCGTTTGTGCTCTTTTCATACCCTAATGAAGAAAAATTCCCCTACTACGATCTTTATAAAGTCGAGCGCGTGGTCTCCGAGGCTGGAAAGGAAGACAAGCGCGAGCAGGTTACGATGAAGAAGGGAAAGGACTTCAATTCGTACACCAGTACGCCCCCCTACGGTTTCAAGGAAGATACCAAAATCACGAAGGTGGTTTACGAAGTGACCTTTACGGATGCTATCGACGTGACGTTTACTCCCCCCGCAGAGAGCGAAGGTGTATTAACGCTCTCATATTTTGACAAGCAGACCAAGGCTACCAAGACGCTCACCGCGAGCGGTAAGATACCCATCGGGGTAGAGTTCTTGAATATTTCGCTCACCTCCAAGAAGTTGAGTCAAAAGCCAGAGGTAAAGTACACCTCGCAGGTGGGAACGGAAAAACTCGTAGATCTTACACTAGAAAAAGGCAAGTGGACGGGTAAGATCCCGCTAGACGATGTACTGAAGCTTAACATCGTGATTCGTTACATAGCAAACGATGTGCTCATTGCCTTCGATGCGCCGCCGGCTGACAAGGGGACGGTGAAAGTGACCTACATGAAGGATGGCGCGACGCAGGAGCTGACCTCGGGCATGCGCGTGCCGATCAATACCGAGCTCTCGCTCGAGGTAACCAAGGCGCAAGCTAGCGCCACGGTGGAAGTCGCGGTACAGAAGGAGGGGAGTGAGGAACAGACCAAGGTCGAGATGACTGCCGCCGGCAATACCTATACGGGGAAGGTGATCGCTGATGCGAGCCTCAAGTTCTTCTTCCGTTTCGCAACAACGGGGGATAATCCTGGTACACCGGTCGAGGATGCACACCTTGCTGCGGTGACGGTAGCGCCAAACCCCTTCGATGCGCAGCTCGTTATTTCTAATATCGCGCAGCAAGGGGTGAAATACACGCTTCTCAATACAAATGGAACGTGTGTATTGATCGGGGAAATAACTGGCGAATTTGAGGCGTTAGAAACGTCAATATTGCCTTCGGGGCTTTACCTCCTTCAGTTGACTACCCCTGATGGGGCAACTCGTCTACTGCGTGTGGTGAAGCGGTAGTCTTGAGATTCTAAGGGCGGATGTATTCAGTGCATCCGCCCTTAGAATTGTTCGTGCTGATATACCTCGGCACGCCTCCCCCTCATCTCACGAGACCTTCCGCCCTTAGGACCTCTTCCTTCCACTCCCCGACGTTGCGCGTCTTCTCATCGAAACTCACCCCGACAAGGTGAACGGGACGAACCTCGGCACTCACCGCACGGAAATACTCCCGATCCTTAATCTGGTCGATGGCGTCCTGTGCCGTACCTTGAGTGTTGACCTTAAACTCGAAGATATAAACGTGGTTAGGGGTAATAACGAGCATATCGATGCGCCCCGTGGCACACACCACCTCGGCTTGTGCATGCACCCCGAGTAGGCGGAAAACAGCATAAAGCACCGACTGGTAATACTGCTCTCGCAACGGACGCCCCTTCTCTCCGTTCGGGATGTTGCCATAAATTATCCCTGCTAGGATCACGCTGACGTGCTTCATAGCTCCCGCCAAATCCCCTTTATCGAAGAGTTCGTAGAGTTCTAAGACAACGATATCGATATTGCTGCGCGTAAGACTCGAATAGAGCGGCAACAGCTCATGCAAGAAACCAAAACGCACCTCCTCGTTTGGGTAGCCTAGCTGAAAGATGGTAGCCCGAGCAATAGTATTCTTGATAGTCAAATACCCCGACTGGA
>CALHZE010000191.1 GCA_938040915.1 uncultured Bacteroidia bacterium
CCCCAGACGGGCAAGTGGGTGTGATGGCAAAGAAGAACCTGAAGGTGAAGAGTAAAGGGAAAAACAACATCTATGCTAAGGGGGCAAGGTCTATCGTTGTCGAAAAGGAACTTTCGTTGGAGGGGAACTACAGCGAAACCGAGTTCAATCTTCAAGGCTCGATACAATTGGCTGAGGATGGGTTGTCGGCAGGTATTCCGCTCAGTGTAGTTACAGACGAGGAGAGTGCGTTGATTGGGGTAGGAGGTACTCCCACTGTATTAGACGTGATGAAACTCTCACTCAAGGTCACGAAGCGAATCTTCGAAAATGTAATACTTAAGGAAGGTCTTTTCGAATTCGCCTTCTCTACTCACACGTGGGTGAAACTCAAGGATGGGGATCTTGTCAACGAAAAGGGCGAACTGATTAAGGAAGCAACGTTGGAATATAGGGGTGAAGGCTTCGGTTTGTTCGCTATCGATGGTTATGTGGTAAATCGTGTGAACATCAATAAGCTGCATGAGCTTCCTTACTTTAAGGGAGGGGAACTCTTTGCAGGGAGTGATAAAGATATATATCTGAGAGATGCTATCCTTGTAGCTCCCATCGAGTTTGCTAGCCCATTTGAGCTTTATTTAGAGGGCGCGAACCAGATCTCTAGCACTCAGGCGGGGTTAACGGAACTCGTAGCCTCAGACTACCCCCTCACGATATTAGGTAGTGGCTCGCTTACTCTTAGCGCCCCAGCGGGCGTAGCGCTTAAGGCGTCGAATCTCACGATTCACGGATGCTCAGTAGCGATTACGGGGGCTCCCGAGACCGCTATCGACGTCACAAACCTCACGGTAGAGGCTGCTACACTGAGTGTGCAAGCGAAGACCACTGCGATTAAAGCCACGAACTCAGTTACCCTTACTGATGCAAAGTATGAAGATGCGACCCTCTCTTACGACGCTTCGAAGGAGGCGGTTGTTGGCAGCGATGGGCAGCCGGCAAAGGAGGTCAAGATCATTCCGACGAAAGTCTACACGGGGGTTTATATCAATGGTCAGACGATTACGACAGATAACCTAAGCGCGGATCTCGGTGCGGGTAAGTATAAGTATAGCTATGATCCGGACAACGGCGTTCTCACCTTCTCGGGTAAAATAGCTACTACGGAGCTGGCTATCGAAAGCACAGTTTCGGGACTTATAGTAAATTTTGACGCCGACACCGAAATCAAAGGTTCCTTGAAATTTAATGGCGATACGCGCCTCTACGCGGAAGATGGCGTCAAGGTCACTATTGAAGGTTCGGAAGATGCTGCGATTAGCTCAACCAGCGATCTTACGTTTGGAATGGGGACATTCTTGATCAAAAACGACACACATGGTATCTCGCTATTTGGTCTCCCCAATCTTAAGCTATGCTTCGAAAAGACGAATGTGAAAGTAGAAGCTGACGAAGTTGCTGCCTTCTGTACGGGCGACATCGTCTTCTTGCAAAGCAAGATTAAGAGCCCTGAGGGCGCAAAATTGGGCACTTGGGATGCGTTTCTTTTCCAAGCGACAACGATAATCAAGGATGGCGATCCAGTTCCGAATCTTGAGATCGAGAAGGACGAGACGTTGCCCTACTTCCTCGTGACCCCTACTACGTTGGCCGAATTCCCCGCTACGGGGGGCTCGTCGATCGTGACGGTAACTTCGGATAAGGCGTGGAGTGTGACTTGCCCAGCCGATTGGGTACGCCTTACGCCAGCGAATGGCGAGGCTGGCAATGGTCTCTCCGTAACCATCGAGGTAAATAGTCATACCACAGCCAGTGTGCGTAGCGCAACGGTAACCTTTACGCAAGCGGAAACCAGTGCGACCTTCACGCTCGAAGTGAAGCAGGCGGCCGCAGCGGCAGCTCCCACGACCTTCACCCTTACTCCTGCTACCTTGGCCGAACTCCCCGCAGCGGGCGGCACGCCGAGCGTAACGGTGACCTCTGACAAGGCGTGGAGCTTGACTATCCCCGCCGAGGCAACTTGGCTATCCGCCTCGACCATGAGCGGCACGGGGACAGAAGCGGTGACCTTTACCGTAGCAAAGAACGAGATTACCACTGCACGTAGCACGACGGTAACCTTTACCCAAGCGGAAACCAATGCGACCCTCACGCTCGAAGTGACGCAGGCGGCCGCGGAGTCAACTCCCACGACCTTCACCCTTACTCCCGCCACCTTGGCAGAACTCCCCGCAGCGGGCGGCTCGCCGAGCGTGACGGTGACCTCTGACAAG
>CALHZE010000192.1 GCA_938040915.1 uncultured Bacteroidia bacterium
CGTCGCCTTTTAAGCGGAAGGGGCTGCGTAATTTTACCCAGAGTTTGAACCAAGCCCTGAAGGGAGCGCTGCTGAAGGGGAGTAACCTCTTTGAGGAATTCGGCTTCCGTTATTTCGGTCCGATAGATGGTCATGATGCCGAGTATCTTGCCATGATACTCAATGACTTAAAGGCTATTCCAGGACCGAAACTCCTCCACTGTATTACGGAAAAAGGGCACGGTTACGCCCCCGCCACGCAAGAGCAAACCCTCTGGCATGCCCCAGGAAAGTTTGACTACGCGACGGGCATCCGTCTAGCTGATCACGCCGACCAAGCACCGCGTTATCAAGATGTCTTTGGAAAAACGCTCCTAGATTTGGCGAGACATAATCCGCGGATTGTGGGGATCACCCCTGCTATGCCAACAGGCTCTTCGCTGAGTATGTTGATGCAGGAGCTCCCTGCCCAAGCTTTTGATGTGGGCATTGCTGAGCCGCACGCCGTCACGTTTGCAGCGGGGTTGGCGGTGGAGGGGTATACGCCGTTTTGCGTGATATACTCGTCGTTCATCCAACGTGCGTATGACCAGATCGTTCATGATGTTGCCCTACAGAACCTTCACGTGGTCTTTTGTCTTGACCGAGCAGGGCTTGTGGGAGATGATGGCGCAACCCATCATGGTGTCTTTGATTTAGCTTTTTTGCGCCCGATCCCTAATCTGACGATTTGTGCTCCGGCAGATGAATACGAGACAGAGGCGATGCTCCGGCTTGCGGCGACGAGTTGTGGCCCATGGGTGGTGCGTTATCCGCGAGGGCATGGTTTAGGGAAATGGGCAGTACATGATGTGACCGATGTAAGGCGTGGCGTTGGGCGCGTGATCGCCGACAATACCAATTGTGGAGCGGCTTTCCTCACGCTCGGTACGGTGTATAAAAATGCATTTGAGGCGCGGAGAAGGTTAGAAGAGAGGGGCTTACAGCTGGCGCACTATGACTTCCGGTTTCTTAAGCCGCTTGACGTGTCGCTTTTGCGCAACCTTGCTGATCGCTACCGTTACTTGTTTACTGTGGAGGATGGGGTGCTCGCGGGCGGTTTCGGAACGGCGGTCGTGGAGGCGCTGCAGGAGATGCGCGTTGCCGAGCCGCCACAAGTCTATCGGTTGGGTATAGGCGACGCCTTTGTGCCCCATGGCGCGATTTCTCAATTGCAAGACGACTGTGGCTACTCGCCGCGACGCTTGCAAGAGCAGGTAGAGGCTATCCTTCGAGCCCAGACAAGAGTTGAAACATGAGACGCTGGATATTCTGCATCTTGGAACTTATTTTCCTCTTCCTTTTCGTCGGTTGTGTCGGTTATCTGCGGGTTACGCCCCCCTCTCAGCCCCCCTCGCTCCCGTCGTCAGCCGCCACTTTTAGCCCGCAAGAGGAGGGGGCGCTTGAGATCCCTCGTTCGCAAGATACGACGTTGCGCGTTCGTCACCGTAAGGGCTTTTCATACGGATTTTCTCCTCGCTGGCGGCAATCGGTTTGGGTCGGTTATCAGTTTTTGAGTGAGGAGCTGTCGCGTCGAGTGCCGCGTGCAACGAAGTTTGTGCCCGACCCCGAAGAGGCGTTGTCGGCTAGTGATGAAGATTATCGAAACAGTGGCTTTGATCGGGGGCATCTCGCGCCTGCATCTGATATGCGTTGGGATGCGGAGGCTATGCGTGAGTCGTTTTACTTTACCAATATTTCGCCCCAAGTGCCCGCTTTTAACCGAGGGGTTTGGAAAAGGCTGGAAGAACAGGTGCGCACGTGGACGCACGCTTATGACACGCTTTATGTAGTTACGGGACCGCTTTTTCTTCGTTCGCCGCAATATATAGGGCGTCAGCAGATCCCCGTCCCGTCCCATTTCTATAAAGCGCTCTTGACAAAGCGTAATAATCAGTGGGAAAGTGTTGCTTTTGTTATAGAAAATAAAAAAACTATTGTATCTTTGGACGACGTCCGCTGCACGGTGGATAGTTTGGAGCAGTTGAGTGGCTTAGATTTTTTCTCTCCTCTTGACGACTCTGTTGAGTCTCGCGTCGAATCACAGTATCATGCCCATATTTGGAGTTTACCCCGAAAACGAAGTTCCCAATAAGGCGTTTGTACCATTGGAGCGGAAGCCAAAGCTTTTTTCCGAGTTGCTTTTGCTCGTCGCGCTGCTCTTCGGGGGGGCGGTGCTAATGTTTCTGCTTTCAGCCTTCTTGGTGAGCTATTTCCCCGATCTTATCCGCCATCCGTGGCTTATGCGTCTTTCGCAGGCGCTTTCGACGGTTGCCTTTTTTGGTTTCCCTGTGGTCATCTGGCGTTTAGCGCACGCTGAGCCTCTTGGGCAAGACCTCGCCCCGCAAGGGCGACTTTTGCGGCAGGGGCTGATGGGGTTTGCTATTGTGGTGCTGATGCAGCCGGTGGTCTGGTTCTTTACTTACATGAACGGCTGGATCGCCTTTCCAGATTGGCTTCTCGGTTTCGAACAACGCGCGGAGGCGCTTCTGCGTTCCTTTCTTGCGAATGATGACCCTGTGGTGCTCCTTGCCAATTTGCTCGTGATTGCGATCATCCCCGCCGTGTGTGAAGAGTTGTTTTTCCGAGGGCTCTTACAGTCTTTTTTTGTGCGCCGAGGGATGAACCTCCACGTAGCCGTGTGGATAGTCGCCGTGATCTTCAGTTCGGTGCATTTGCAGTTTTCTGGTTTCTTGGTTCGGGTGCTTTATGGCGTGGTGTTGGGTTATCTATTTCATTTTTCAGGGGCGCTTTTTATGCCGATTGTGGTGCACGCTATCAACAATTCGGTCGTGGTATTCGCTTATTTCTTCTTCGAAAAATTTGCCCAGACAACACCGCCGACCTCTTACGAGTTGAGCTTTTTGCTCGTTTTTCTTGCGCTGTTGGGGGCTGGGCTTATAGTGGTTTTAATCAGGAGATTGGACGATCAGGAGCGTCAACGTAACGCGTTGCAATACGTCGCACGCCAAGTCTCAGAAGAGGGGGCGAAGGACTAGGGCGTGATGAGAGGAAGAAGGTTCTTTTTTTGTGGATAAAAAACGCCGTTTGAACAAAAAAGCGGTGCCTGTGTAGTGGGCGGGTTGGAATGTCTGTCTTTTTTTAAGTATATTTGTGCACCCAAAAGGGGAAACAAACAAAGGCACGGGGATGAGTAGCAGCCTAGAGTATGATTTGAGTCGCGGCGAGGAAGCCGTGAATGTGTTGGGCGAGCTCCACTACTGTGGATTCATCGATCATTGGGTCTTTGTCAACTTCCTACAGATGAGCTTTACGGACAATATCTATTTCCAAGAGCTCTTAGATTGTTACCAAGTTTATGCGCGTGCGTTTCACATCACGGTGGAGTTGATGCAAAATGTCAATCGCCACGGCGCGCGTCTTGGTACGGAGAAGGTGCGGAACTATTCGGGCGTTCAGTGCGTGGAGCAGCAGGTAAACCCTCAGCCGTGTTGGATTGCTTACCATCTTTTGGTTACGGAGGAAGAGGTCATCATCCGTTGTTCGAACTTTGTGGTCGAGTCGATGTGTACGAAGCTGGAGGCTAAATTAGGCAATAGCACGTGTCGCACCCCCGAGGAAAAACGCATGCTCTATATGACGCAGCTCTCTAATGGTTCGTTGAGTGAGCGAGGGGGGGCTGGCTTGGGGCTTATTGACGTAGCGCGTAAGAGCTCTGACTTCCATTGGTGGTTCTCACATCACGAAGGCGATCGGCGCATCTTTACGGTTGAGTCGCGACTCAACCGCGTGGAGTTGAAACGGCGTCAGGAACTGTTCCGGAGCAGGTTTCGGAAGAATCAGGAGGCTTAACTCTGGTCACTAATCATTATTCCAAAGAAGAGAATCAGGTATGAAACATTCGTTGTTCATCTTATGCCTTATAACGCCGTTGGCGGTATTTGCGCAGCTGGACCGAGAAAGTCTCGAACGCCAACGGATGGCGGCTAATCGCATCGAGCAGTGTACGCAGTTTACACACAAGTACACGAAAGATAAGCCTGCTCCCAAGGGGTATATCACGAGTGTGACGACGTATGACAAGGGTGGCAACCCGCTTTTAATCATCAACTACCGTTCGAGTGGGGAGGAGTCTTCACGCCTCTATTACACCTACAACGAGATGGGACAGCGTGTCGAATATCGCAAGGAAGAGCCTATCGACAAGCAGGGAAAGATGAAGATCTCTTTCAAGCAGAACTTTACGTATGACGCTAAGGGGAACAAGAAAACGGAGGTCGGTTTTGACGGTTCGTCAAACTATCGGGTGGTTTACAACTACTTGCCCAATGGTAAGCTTGCTGACATTACCCGCTTTAATGCCGACAACTCGGTAGCCGAGCGGTGGATTTACTCTTACAATGGCACGAAGCAGCAGATTCGTGTGACCCCGAAGACGGGGATAGCCTATACGGTTGAAAAGGAGTTTGACGCAAAGGGAAATCTAATCTCTGACGTACAAACGAGCACCGAAGGGAAGGAGATGCGCAAGCTTGTTTATACGTATGATGCGCAGAACCGTATTGAGACCGAGACGGAAAGTTATGCAGGTGAATTCCGCCATGCACTCAAGTATATTTTCAATGAAAAAGGGCAGCTCGTGCGTATTCTCAAGAAGGAGGGGCTTACGGGTAAGGATCAGGTAAATAACGACTACTCGTATGACAACGAGGGGAATCTTGTCACCGAGCAGTGGAATGATGGCGACCCGAGTTCTCTTTCTAAGAAGGACTCAGAGTTTGACC
>CALHZE010000193.1 GCA_938040915.1 uncultured Bacteroidia bacterium
GATAAATATCAGGTGGTGGCCGAGGGCGGGAAAGATCAGCTCGCGAGCCCTGCGGAAGTGACCGTGGCAGAGCGTGTTACATTAACCATCACCCCAGACGAAAAGCTCTTGAAGTCAGGAAAGCGTATCGCGAAAGTAACCATCGGCGATGCCATCGCTCGCAAAGAATCGATAGCAAACCTGTGGAGCTTTACTATGCCAGAACGCGACGCAGAGCTTAAGGTTGAGTATGAGGATATCAATTACCGTAAGCTTGAGTTTACCCCCTCTACTGACGACTACGATCTTAACGTCCTTACGGGTCCCTCACCGCTCATTAAGGTAGACCCCGAAAATAAGCAGGTAGAGCCTGGACGTGAAATCACCATCGGCGTGATCCTTAAGGATGCGGCAAAGAGTGCCGGAAAGGTCTTGCGCGAGGTACGCGCCTTTACTGGCGAAGGGGTTGAAGAACAAGCTCTTACGGTGAAGCTAGAAGAAATTACGAAAACGTGGTCGTTTACAATGCCTAATGCAGATGCTCGGGTCGAAATCGTGTTGGGGATTGCGCGTCAGTTGCGATTCACGAGCGTTGCTGATAAGTATAGTGTAAAGGCGACACACCGTGGTAAGGAACTGATCGGTCCGTTTGTCAAGATCGCCTCTGGTGAGACTCTCGAGTTTGTGATTGAGGTCGAGGGCGAAGCGAAAAAGGCAGGACGCACCGTGCAAGAGGTTAAGTTGGGCGTTAAAGTCGCTGTGCAGAAGGGGGATAAGTGGGTGGTCGAAATGCCCGATGCTGACGCGAAGTTGGAAGTAACCATGACCGGAACGGAACCTACCAAGAAGCTGACCTTTGCCCCAGTGGCAGAACTCTATAGCATAACCGCTATGGTTAACGGTGCGACGGTGACATCGCCTGCCGATGTGGTAGCAGGGAGCAAGGTCGAGCTCTCGATCGAGCCTGTAGGGCAGGCGCTCGCGGCTGGGCGCACAATTCAGAGTGTCTCTGTCGGAACGGCATTGCCTGTGCAAAACGGTAAGGTCTGGGCGTTTGATATGCCCAACGAAGACGTCACTGTTGCGGTGACGCTTTCAGATGTGCCTGCCCCAACGGTGAGCCTGACTGTTGTGAAGGGAGAGGGTGTCGAGGGGGCTGTGGTCTACACGACAGATCCCGCTACCTTGACCGGTTTAGCACAGAAGAGTCAGGTTACCTTCCACGTAACTAAAGTCTCAGAAGGAAAGGTCTTGAAAATCGTAGGGAATGAAAAAGTGGCTGGCGTTAGGGAGTTAATACCCAACCAAGAGTATATCGTGGCGCTGGGGACGGAAAATGCGACAGTAACACTCTCTTTGGAAGCAGCGATTGCCCCCAATCAGTACTTCAATATCACCATCGAGGCAGAAAGGGCTGACGTAGCTATTACAGCCGACGGGGTCACTACCGATGGGAAGAATGTAAAGAAGGACGCCGTGCTCGTCTTTACCGGCACCCCCGCGAAGGATACGAAGATCGATGCCGTTACCTTTGATGGGCAGCCGCTCGCTGCAAACCAACAAGGAAAGTATGAAACGACGATGACGAACTATGACTCTAAGTTCGTTGTCAAGACCTCTAAGGTTGAGAAACCAGAACCCCCGAAGGCGGTAGAGGATGCTCTATTGGCTTCGGTACGCATTGCACCTAATCCGTTCTCTACACGCCTCGTGGTAGAAAATCAGAATCTGGTGGCAGGTACGTATGAGCTCGTGAGCGTTGTGGGAAAGGTGGTGCGTGCTGGTGTGTGGGAAACGACCGAACTCCACATTGCTACGGAAAACCTCCCGCAGGGGATCTATCTCCTGCGTCTAACGACCGAGCGCGGTGCGCAGAAGGTCTTCCGTGTGTTGAAGCGTTAGACAGAGAATACATAGATACAATATCCCCGTTGTATAGAAAGCACAACGGGGATTTGTGGTATGCGTAAGAGCGAGAGGGGGGAGTGAGTTTCTGGGAAGTAATGTCGCTCCTCAAAATGAGGAGTATACCGTTGGTGAGGTGTAGAACGAGATCTGATATTCTCACATTAAAGAGATAAAGAGCAGGCTCATTGCTAACGAATTTCCCTATCTTTGCCCCACAATCCTGCGGCACTACCCAAGGTGCGGAGCGAGACCGTGGGGAATGTTTAGCTAAAACAGAGAAGAAAAATGGCGATTACTAGACTAGACGACCTGTTTGATGTCCTGCGCAGCAAGCCGCGCAAGCGTCTGATTGCTGCTTATGCCAACGATGCACACACGATCGAGGCGGTCGCCAAGGCGGTCGATTTGGGCATCGTCGATGGTACGCTCGGGGGCGACAAGCAGACCATCGAGAAGGTGTGCGACGAGCTCCACGTAGACGTCAAGCGTTTTGAAATCGTGCAAGAGAGCGTGGATACCAAGGCCGTCGCCAAAGCAGTAAATATGATTAACGACGGCGATGGCGACCTCCTGATGAAAGGGCTCGTCACCACCGACAAGTATATGCGTGGCATTCTCAATAAGGAAAAAGGACTACTCCCACCCAAGGCGGTTCTTTCGCACGTAACTGTGATGCAAGTCCCGACCTATCACAAGCTTTTGGTGCTTGGCGACGTGGCGATTATCCCACAGCCTGATTTTAAGCAGAAGCTCGCTATCGTGCAGTATTTGGTGCAAGTTGCACGCTCGCTCGGTATTGAGGAACCCAAGGTAGCGCTCTTGGCAGCAACCGAACAAATGTCGGTCGGGATGCCGGCTTGCGTCGATGCCGCGTTGATCGCGAAGATGAGCGAACGGGGGCAGATCCCAGGCTCGAAGATCGATGGTCCGTTAGCGTTAGATGTGGCGATTGATGCGAATGCGGCGCGTATTAAGAAGCTCTCGGGCGAGGTCGTGGGCGATGCCGACTGTCTCCTCTTCCCCAATATTGAGAGTGGAAACGTCTTTTTCAAAACCTGTACCAAGTTCGTAAAGGCCGAACTCGGGGCGATGGTCATGGGGGCAAAAGTGCCCTGTATCTTGACCTCGCGCGGAGACAGCGTACAGTCTAAAATGTATTCTATCGCATTGGCAGCTAATGCAGCGCGTTAATTTTGTAACATCACAATTTGAGTAATAATACCCATGAGTGCAGAGAAGATACTGGCTATTAACCCCGGTTCTACTTCTACCAAAATCGCCGTCTTCGAAGGCGAAAACCAGGTGTTTATCACCACCCTACGTCACAGCACAGAGGAAATCTCAAAGTTCCCCACTGTGGCTTCTCAGTTTGAGTTCCGCAAGGCGCTCATTCTTAACGAATTGAAGAACAACGGGGTCGACATCAACACCATCAACGCCGTTATCGGTCGTGGCGGGCTCTTGCGCCCCATCGAATCGGGTACTTACGAGGTGAACGCAAAGATGAAGCAAGACCTCCTCGATCCCGATTGCCGCCAGCACGCGA
>CALHZE010000194.1 GCA_938040915.1 uncultured Bacteroidia bacterium
TCGAGGTGACGACCCGTAGGTGCGAGGTGTCGATCTGTCCCCCGTGGTGGCGTGCTAGGAAAAAAGCGTTATAGGTAAATGCGGGCTGCGCCCCCTGTTCGCTCCCCTGTCCCGTTGCAGCGTGGTTAAACCATTCAAGCCCATAGAGGAAGCGCTCCTCGTCGTTGGCATCTTTCCATATAAATCTATCCCAATCTATCCACGTCTGGATGCGGTAGTGCCCCCCCAGCCAATAGAGTTGTGCCCCTGCCTCTGGTCCGTGAAGCCACGTATATTGTGGGCTATAAATTGCCTCCGGTAGTGGGTGCGTGCCCGTTAACGTACCGAGGCGACACCAGAAACTCCCTCGCCCCGTCGTGGCGAGTTGTGCCGCAATACTCAGCGTAGGCTTATGCACCTGTGCCCCAGACTTGCCGTGCATATAGGCATAGAAATAGCCCCCGTTGAGGTAAAGCTTTTCCCCCACACGCCGCCAGACCTCTGGGTGTACGCTAACCCCAGGCAGTGTATACCCAGGCTTAAGCGGATGCGCAAACTCCGCATTGTAGAAATAAGACTCTGCCCCCAGCGCGAGCCCCCAGTTAACCTCTTCCGTCTCTTCATAGTTTCGCCTCCCAAACGTAGATTGTGCCCAAAGGGGCTGCGAGAAGATTCCGAGTAGGCAAAGCAGGAGGAATAGTGTGCGCATCATGGTCTTACTAGGGTTGTCGTTCGCGGAAATGGCTAAGGGGCGCGTAGCGTGCACCTTACAACTTTAAGAGTTTTTCGTAACGTTCGGTCGCAGCACCATTTTCCACCCAGTTCCCTAGGTAACGCAGCCGCACGCGATAGAAATAGACCCCACGCCCGATCGTGTTCCCCAAGTCATCGCGCCCATCCCAATAGTAGGGACCGAGGCGCAGCCCTGGCGAAGGCTCGCTGAAGTGGAGCGTCCGCACTAAGAGCCCGTCGGGGGTGTAAATCTGAATCATGACCTCGGCGGCTTGTCCAGGGCGCGTCCCATCGAAGTAGAAACTTGTGCCCGCAGTAAAGGGGTTCGGATAGTTCAATAGGTTCGCGATTTGCGCCTCGGCAGGGTTGCCTACCTCGAAGTTGATTTCCTTCTCCGAACGGTTGTTATAAACGTCGCTTGCTGCCACTCGCAGGGTATATTTCCCAGCCGCGAGGTTAGAGAAGTGGTAGCGCACCTCTCCCTCTTGATAAGAGTCTTTCGCGGCTACGTAGAAGTCGTTGAGGACTATCTGTTCCTCTCGCCCCGCGTGGATGAGGGTCGCCATGAGGGCGTGACCGACACCCGCCCCCGAAATGTTGATCCCACTCGAGTCGCGCAGCCGCACGATGAGTAGAGCATTACTATTGACGGTGCTTGCTGAGCGACGCGCATAGTCGTCCCAAAAAAGCTCGACAGAAGGTCCCTCGTGGTCGGTAATCTCTGTGGAGGATACACGCCCCCCGACAACGAATTGGTCATACCCGCCCGAGGCGAGCTGACGATCTGATTGGGCGAGCATCGAGGCGAGACCCTCGCCATAGTTAAGATCCATATCGGTGGGGACGACGAAACTAAACCGCGCCTTCCCCGCACTACAGGTCGCCTTGCCGCGGAAAAGGGTATAGGGGCGCTCTGGGTATTCGAATGCCCCTTCGCCATCGTTGTTGCGGGTGCGAATCGTCTGCTGTGCGCCACGGACCTGTAGATAGGCTTCCCCCTCCAACGGGCTTCCGTCGGCGAGGGTAACCGACACCTCACACGTCACTTTTTGCCCAGCCCGTAGCGTGTCGGCTAGCCCGCGGAGGGGGGCGTCGTTGAGCCCGACGAGTTGCATCTTGGCAGAGAAGTTCGGAAGAGGAAGGGCGGGGTTACCGAGTAGGGCATACTTGCTCCGGTTCTCTATCCCTGGGGTTCGGTTTTTCGCCACGCGGACGGCGTCGCCCAGCGCATGATATTGTGTCGCCTTCGCACTCGGAAAGATAGAGCGGAGGAGGTGCGAATTGAAAAGCTGGTTGGAATAGTTGTAGGTTAAGCGCGCTGCGGCGACGATGGCGATACTCCCCCCCTGGGGCATAAGGAGCATATCGCGCCCGAGGGTCACGTCTTGCTCCCAGTCATTGCTAGCAAAGAAGCACGACGCCGCCACGAGGATAGGCAACCGATCGAGGTTGCGCCACGCAGCAGCATCCTCAAAACTGAAAAACTCCTCGTGCCCGAGCTTACGCGTGCTCCCATGACCAACGTAGTTGAGGAGGTAAGCCCCATGGTTCATCTCTCGGTTCAGCGCTTGGTTTACCGCCGGATAATAAGAGCGGTGCCACAGGTTCTCTTGCCGAAAGGCGTCTACATAGAGCCGCTTGACTTCGATGTCTTTTCGCTCCTTCTCTATGCGTACCGCCAGCGAGTCAGAGCCGATCATGTAGGAAAGGGCGTCTTCGTCGTCGGCAAGCATCACGGCACGCGTGAGCCACGTACCCCAGTGGGCGGGGGTGTGGTAAATACGTTCGCGCCGCAGGAGGATATCCATCTCCTCACCCCTTTTGACAGCATAGCGACCCACCCCGATGTCGAGCGCACCACGCTCTGGGGTTTCCTCGGGGTCGAGGAAGCCAAAGATGTCGTCTGAACCGAAAGAGTAGTAAGCGCTTACCGAGTTAAATGACTGGTAGTTGGGGAGGAGGTTATAGTCGTCCCAGCGCTCGCGTAGCTCATAGTAAGGCTTCCCTACCAAAAGGAGGTGGTGGAAGCGCCCCGTCGCCCCCCCGTCGCGCCAGTAGAGAAAGCGCGCGAAGTTGCGGATGGCACTCACGTCGCGATTGCCAGACGAAAACTCGTTGTAGACGGCCTCTGCCGTCACAACTTTGATGTCCTTGTAAAGCACGAGCGGGGAGTGGCGATAGATGTCGGCTATTGCCTCGGCTTGTGACAAGAAACGTTCGTGGGTCACGATGAGGAGTTCGGGCACCTCGAGACCATGGAGGTTCTGGTTGGCGACCTCGCCCTCAACCGTGATGCTGCGTGCAGCGCGCCGGTCAAAGAGCACGAGCTGATCGCCGGGCTGTGCCGTCGCTCCCTCGCGCGACACATATTGCCACGGGTGAAAAAGACGGGTCACGTTCCAAAGTTCCACCTCAGGGGCGTATGACGGGAAGTCAAAGCCCGTGTAGGTCGCGCTCGTCCCCTCGCGATCTACAAAGAAAGAAAGTTGTGATACCCGCTCGGGAAAGGTCTGGCGCGCATTGATCCATAGACGCGACAACCAGCCAGACGACGAGTAGCCGGCGCGTTGGAAGCGGATGGTAAGCGACACCTGCTCCGCCGGAAGGTCAAACGCTCCGCGTACCTCGTCCACGGTCGCGAGTTCGCTGTCGTTAAGGAACGAGGGCGCGAGTTCTAATGTGGTTACGGGGTGTCCCGCTACCGAGATGTCATACCGCGTGGTGCGTTTTGACGAGGCGGCCAGACGTACGAAACACCTCGCGGGCGAACCAACCACGCCACGCCCAAGAGACGAGGGCGAGTAGGTCCGCTCGGTGGTAAAGTCAAATGGGTCGCCAAAATACTCGCGTCCCGAGTAACGGAGGTTCGTCTTCCGACCGATCGTCCCCCATAGCCCTATATAGTCAGCCTGACGACGCGTCGGGGCGGGGGATTCTACCACGGGCAAATCCATCGCAGGGCGGTCAGTGGTGAAGAAGTAATGGGCGTGGCGCTCATAGTCGTGTTCGTGGTAGTCATACATCGCTTGCGCTGGGTTATATTCCCACCACGCCGGGCCTTCGAGGAAGAAGAGGGCATAGTCGCCCGACCGAGGGATGCCGTCGCGCGTAACCCAACGGACGGGGATTTGCTGCAGGTCGTCTACGTTGTGGGTCGCATTGTCGTAAGGGAGTTGATGAGGTTGCCCACCCCAGACCGAAAGCGCTGCCGGAGCGGTCACACCCAGCCGCCGGAGCTCGTCGTAGGTGATCTTATAGACCCCCGTCTCCGCGATACGGAAGCGCCACCACCGTCCCGAAGAGAGTTGTGACTCGGTTACGCGCGTATAGTCGGCAGGAGTCGCCTTGCCCACAACACTACGTGTATTTCGCGTTTTGTCTGCCTGTTTTACGCGAAACCGCTTAAGCTGGCAAAGTACCCCGTCTTTGTATTGAAAGACGGGGATTTGCACCCTTAAAAGACGTTCCCCGCGACCGTCTGCAACGCTTGCCGTGGCAGGGGAGCGAGAGCCACTCGGGGTAGCGCGCTACCTCAAAATCTACGGGGGTATACTCTAGGTCAGTCACCTCTACGGGGGAAAGTGCGCCTTGCCACGCATAGACCTCGGCGTGGACGACCGGTTGCCCCGCGCCGAGCTGCATGCCGCCGCTGAGGGTATAGTCGCGCCCTAGGGAGTCTAGGTTGACGGGCGTCTGTCTTACCGCTAGCTTCACTTCAAAATGTTGCGATTGTGCCGCGGCGGGCATAACCCAAAGCAGTGACGAGAGCAGTAAACTAGAGATAAGCCCTCCCCAAGTGCGCAATATGTTCATAACTCCCCCTTTTTGTCTGTAACAAATGTAGAGCACAAATTCCTATTTGAAACGTTCTTAGAGTAGCAAACTTGTATACCCATGAGTAACGAAAAAAGAACCTTTCTGGTGCAGGGCATCGGTTGCTCTGCTTGTGTGGCGCGCATAGAGAGCGTGCTCGGCAAGATGGCGGGGATAGTCTCGGCTCGCATCGATATTACTACCAATCAGTTGCACGTCGAGTGGGACGGGGCTGTGACCAATCTCACCGCCATCCGCGATGCCGTCGAAGCGATCGGTTATCACCTCGAGGGGGTTGAGGACGCACCGTCTTTTCCTGAGCCCCAGTCAGCGTCACGCCAAGCCCAAAGGCGACTCGTTTTCTTGCTTTTGGGGTTGATTGGGGCTTTTATTGCTTGGTTTCTGATGCTCTACTACCCGCGCTTGCCGTGGAGTATATGGACACAACTTGCGATCTCGCTGCTCGTTACGTACGGCTTGGGCTACCCAATTCATCGCCGCGCCATACGTCAAGCACGACACCGCCAGATGAGTATGGATACGCTCATCTTCCTGAGTGCCAACACGGTCTTCCTTTATAGCCTGTATGGTCTTTATTACAACTTCTCACACCCGACGGCGCATGCGCTACCGCTTTTCTTTGACTCGTCGGCCATGATTATCTCTATCCTCTCGTTTGGAAAATGGTTGGAAGATCGTGCTAAGACGCGTGCAGCCGATTCGTTGGCGCAACTCATGGAGCTCCAGCCCGAGGAAGTTGAGGTGTTACGCGACGGGGTGTTCGTCGCCGAGCGGTTGGTAAACCTGCGCGAGGGCGACGTCCTTTTGTGTAAGCCTGGGCAACGCCTCGCTGTCGATGGCTCGGTTGTCGAGGGGCAGGGGGCGGTCGACCAGAGCCCTATGACGGGCGAGTCAGAGCCTGTATTTCGGAAGGCGGGCGACACGGTCTATGCGGGGACTATCCTCATGGACGGTTCCCTACACGTCCGTGCCGAGCGTGTTGGGGACGGGACTCAGTTGGGGCAGATGATCCGGTCTGTGCAAGAGGCGCAAACGACCAAGCCCAAGATACAGAGCTTAGCAGATCGGGTCTCGACGATCTTTGTGCCCATCATTGTCGGTTTAGCGCTCATCACCCTTGTATGTTGGGGGCTCGCGTGGGACGGTGCAGACGCGTGGCGGATGGGGCTCATCGCTGCCGCCTCCGTGCTCTCGATTGCTTGTCCGTGTGCGTTGGGGCTTGCGACCCCGACGGCGGTCATCGCGGCAGTAGGCACTGCCGCACGCCACCACGTCCTTGTCAAAGATGCGCAAGGATTGCAGGTAGCTAAAGACGTGAAGGTGATGTTCTTTGACAAGACGGGGACACTCACGCGAGGTAAGCCCGCCGTGGTGAAATATCACTGGTGTGTGAACGAAGACGAACAACCCGCCGTGCGCGACCTCCTCTACACCCTTGAGATGAAGTCGGGGCACGCCCTCGCTAAGTCGGTCGTCGCGTGGTTGCGGACGGGGAAGATGCTCCCCATTAACGACTATCACATCATCCCCGGAAAGGGCATCTACTGTGACTACGAGGGGATTCGCTTTTCCCTCGGCAACCTCGATTATGCCAAAGAGCAACAGGTCAACCTTATCGCGATTCACGACCTCTTGCGCGACTGGTCTGAGGAGGGGCTCACGCTCACAACCCTCCAGCAAGAGGGGCGACTGCTCCTTGTGATCGCCTTTGCCGACACCATCCGAGAGGGGCTGGGGAGTATCCTTGTCGAGTTGCAGGAGCTGGGCGTCGAGTGTCACATCCTCTCGGGCGACAATGCGCAAGCCACGGCACGCGTGGCGACCGAGGCGGGGATTGCCCTGACCAACATATCGAGTGGGTTGCTCCCCAGCGATAAAGCTAACCAAGTGAAAGCGGCGCGTTGGTCGGATGGGAAGCCCCAAATCGTCGGGATGGTGGGTGACGGCACCAATGACTCGCTCGCGATCACTGCGGCGGATGTCAGCTTTGCGATGGCCTCGGGCGACGACATCTCCAAAAGCAGCGCGACGTTTACCCTAGTGAGTTCTGACTTGACGGCGATCCCCGCGGTTATCCGTCTGAGCAAGCGGACGATGCGCATCATCAAACAGAACCTCTTTTGGGCGCTCTTTTACAACATGCTCGCTTTGCCGATTGCGGCGGGGGCGCTCTACGTCCCCTTGGGGCTTGAGATGCACCCGATGATCTCGGTGATTGCGATGTCGCTCAGCTCGCTCATCGTGGTCACCAACAGTCTGCGTTTGCGCTCTTAAATGGGGCGTTGGGGCAGACGGGGAACGGCGTATTGACACGCGCCCTGTTCACCGCGAGTGCTACATATATTCCAAATAATCCCTATCTTTGTGGGTGTTTTTGGGTCAAAGCAGTAATAGAGATGAAACAGACATTCCAGCCTTCCATTAGAAAGAGAAAGAACAAGCACGGTTTCCGCGAACGTATGTCTACCGCTAACGGACGCCGCGTATTGGCTGCTCGCCGTCGCAAAGGACGCAAAAAGCTCACCGTATCGGATGAGTATAATCTCCGCCGCCGATAAGGCAGTGCGGATCATCTTAAGTGCTAGGTGCATTGTACGCGCGGGGCGGACAATGCGCCTATTTTTTTTGTTCCCCCTTCGTGTCTTGTTGCTCTGCGTCGTGGGAGGGTTATGCGCCACACACCCCCTTTTTGCGCAAGAAGACGAAGAGGACGACGAGGTGGGGCGTCTACAGCACCTCGACACCATTGTCTTGACCTCTGGGCGCAAACTCGTGGTCAAGGTGGTCAGTGTCACCTCCCACGGCGTCTATTACACCAAACCCAACGAAGAGGAGGAACTGAGCTTTGAGCGACGCAACGTCTACCGCGTGACCTACTCGACGGGGCAGACCGAAACAATGACCGAAAAGGCGCTCGAAACCCTCGATGCCCTCGACTGGCGGGCATCCTCTATGAGAATCCCGACGACGTCAACGGACTTTACTCCCACGGGATGATATTTGCCGAGTCGGGCAAGGGGAGCAAGTCGCTCCGCAATGCGCAACGGAGCGCCGAGGCGAAGCTGCAGAAACGTGCCAGTCAAAAAAAAGCGATCGCAGTCCTTATCCACAAACGTAGCACGAGCGGCGGGTACGGCGAAGTCCCCACCTACCGCATCGACGGCGAGGCCTTCGGTACCGAACCTTTGGAGGAGGGCTTTGTTGATGAAGGAGAGGCAGCCGAACAGCGTAAAGCCTCGAAAGGGAAAAATCGAAGACGAAAGAAAAAATAACATAATGGATACACAAGAAACTCCCCGCAGCATGCCCCTATTGGGCGATCTCGCCCCAGACTTTAAGGCTAAGACCACCGAGGGGTGGCTCACGCTCTCAGAATATGGCAAAGACAGTTGGGTTATCCTCTTTTCTCATCCGGCTGACTTTACACCCGTGTGCACGACCGAGATGAGTGGCTTTGCTAAGCGTAAACCCGAGTTTGATGCCCTCAACGCGAAGCTCTTGGGGCTCAGCATTGACAGCATCTTCGCACACCTCGCGTGGGTGCGTAACGTGGAGGAACGCACGGGCGTGCGCTTCAACTTCCCGATCATTGCCGACATCAAGATGGATGTCGCCAACCTCTATGGGATGGTGCAGCCGGGTGTAGCCTCGACCGTAGCGGTGCGTGCCGTTTACTTCATTGACCCCAAACGGGTGATTCGCCTCATCCTTTACTATCCGCTCAACGTGGGGCGTAACATGGACGAGATTTTGCGTGCCCTCAAGGCGTTGCAATTGACCGATCGTGCCCCCGTAGCGACGCCGCTCGATTGGCAACCCGGCGACGAGGTGCTCGAGCATGCTCCCGAGACGATGGAAGGCGTTGACCGCAAGCTCGCGGAAAAGAAACCAGGGCTCGTCGACTTCTATATGGTGAAAACCAAGGTAGAATAAGCGCTTTATAGCCCCTTGGGTAAGAAAAAGAAGCCGCTCCCATAACGGGGCGGCTTCTTTTATTTTGACAATCAGCGGGAACGTTTTTAATGAGCGGGCGCGACGACCTCCTCTTTCCACTCCCCGATATTGCGCTTCTTTTCGTCAAA
>CALHZE010000195.1 GCA_938040915.1 uncultured Bacteroidia bacterium
TCAGGAGACACCCTCACGAATAGGCGGCACGTAGTGCCGAGTTGCGGGTGTAGCACGCTACACCCCTACAGAAGAGGGAGAATTGTTTTTTGACACTCTCTTGGTTTTCCATGAGCCGTGCTTGCCTCGCAAAGCCAATTAACGCGCTTTCCCTACCTTTAGCCCGTCAACACAATTGTAGCAATGACCTATTTGGAACAACTGCTGGAAGGCAAGGAGGTGGAGTGGCGACCGCTGGGGGAGGTGTGTGGTTTCAGGAATGGTTTTGCTTTCCGGCACAATACTTTTCAAGAGAAAGGGCTTCCTATTATCCGAATCTCTGATATTCAGAAAGGTAAAGTCCTTTTAGATAAAACCGTATTTTTTGACCTGTCCGATTACAAAGAAGACTTAGCGCCTTATGAGCTTAAGAGAGGGGATGTGGTTATCTCTTTATCTGGGATAATTAAGACCGCCCTTGTCGATTTTGAGAGTTCTGCTTACTTGAATCAGCGAGTCGGAAAGTTCTTACCAAAGCAAGAGCTCCTTAATCACAAATTCCTATACTACTATTTGGAAAGAAAAAATAAAGAACTACAAAAGCTGGCTGTCGGACAGCTTCCTCCTAACTTGAGCTCTGTAAGGTTGATGAAAGAGTTTCTCATCCCCCTCCCCCCTCTCCCTGTCCAAGAGCACATCGTGGGGATTTTGGATAAGTATACGGCGCTCGAAGCGGAATTGGAGAAAGAGTTGGCGGCGGAGCTGGAAACACGGAAGAGACAGTACCGCTACTATCGCAACAAGCTCCTGCAGTTTGGGGAGGAGGTGGAGTGGCGGTCGCTGGAGGAGGTGTTTGAAATAAGAACAGGCTATACACCGTCCAAAGCAAATAAAGAGGAATATTGGAACAATGGAACGATCCCGTGGTTTCGTATGGAGGATTTGCGTGCTCAGGGAGGGGTCTTGACTGATTCGATTCAACATATTACGCCACAAGCGGTTAAGGGCAAGGGGCTTTTTAAGGCTGGGTCTATCATTTTGTCTACAACTGCCACCATAGGGGAGCATGCCTTGCTCCTAGTCGATGCGCTTACAAACCAAAGGTTTACAAACTTCAATCTACGAACAGAATTTGCGGATAGAGTGCTTTCTAAGTTTCTCTATTACTATTTCTTTGAGATCGCGGCATGGTGTAAGAATCACGTCTTTATTGGAACGTTCCCTTCTGTCGATATGAGGAACTTAAGGCTACAAAAGTTTCCCCTCCCGCCCCTCGCCGTGCAGGAGCAGATTGTGGAGGTGCTGAGCAAGTACGATACTTTTGTGCACTCGCTCAGCGAGGGGTTGCCGGTAGAGATAAAGATGCGCCGCGAGCAGTATGAACATTACCGCCGCCTGTTGTTAGATTTTCCGAAGCCGAGGCAGTAGCCCCCCCAACTCGCGCCCTTAGCGCCCCCCAAGACAATAAAACAAGTTTTGGAACAAAAAAGACTACCCCTATCAAGGATAGTCTCCACGAGAGTGATGTGATCTTAATACTTGAATAGAATGAAATCGTAAAAAGAATCTCTCGCAATGTTTGTGACTCAGCTGGGACTCGAACCCAGGACCCCATCCTTAAAAGGGATGTGCTCTACCTGCTGAGCTACTGAATCAACCGTAAACGAAATTTTAACTTGCCACAAAGGTAGATCTTTTATTCGAAATAACAAGAGGTAAGCCCCGTACCCTTTCTTAACCTTGCACCTTTCTCGCCTACCCCAATTGCTCTAGGTGACGCGCCATCTGCTGTTGCAATTCCAAGGCCTTGGTGCGTGCCGCCTTAGCAAAATGCGCACTATTGTCGGCATACAAGATGCCACGCGCAGAGTTGACAAGCAACCCACAGCGACGGTTCATCCCATACTTAACCACTTCGTCTAAGCTTCCCCCTTGATGCCCCACGCCTGGGATAAGGAGGAAATGCTCGGGGACTATCTTCCGCACACGCTCTAACATCGAGGCGTGCGTCGCTCCCACCACATACATCATGTTCCCCTCGTGTCCCCAATGCTTCGAACGTTCGAGCACCTCCTCAAAGAGCTGGCGCTTTCCTCCGAGCGGAGACTCGACCTCGAGCGTTTGAAAGTCGTTCCAACTCTCGTTGGAAGTTGCTGCTAAAAGCACCGCCCAACGCCCCTGATACTCTAAGAATGGTTGCACTGCATCACGCCCCATGTAGGGAGCTACCGTCACCGCATCAAAGTCCATGGAGTCAAACATACTCTGCGCATACATCGCAGCCGTATTAGAGATATCCCCCCGCTTGGCGTCAGCGATAATCATGATCTCGGGGTGATGCTCTCGCAGATATTGCACCGTGTGTGCCAACGCCTCCCAGCCCCGCGCCCCATACACCTCATAAAAAGCCATGTTGGGCTTGTAAGCTACACACAGGTCGGCGGTCACGTCTATAATAGCCTTGTTAAACTGAAAGATTGCGTCGTGTTTGCTCGTGAGTGATAGCGGTATCTTGCGCGCGTCGGTGTCTAACCCCACACACAAGAAGCTTTTTTTCGCACGAATCTGTTTGTACAACTGATTGGCATCCATCGCCGTTCCCACTCCTCTCCTATTGTTTAGATTCCACTCGCACGCAAACGCTCTGCGTTCTCGGCTATCTGCAACTGCTCGATAAACGCGTCGAGTGCACCGCCCAGCACCGCATCTAGATTATAAACCGTAAAGTTGACCCGATGGTCTGTCACGCGCCCCTGAGGGAAGTTGTAGGTGCGGATTTTAGCCGAACGGTCGCCCGTCGAGACCATCGTTTTGCGCTGCGAGGAGACGCCGTCAAGATACTTCTGATACTCAATATTGTAAAGGCGCGTCCGCAACTCGATAAGTGCTTTTTCAAAGTTTTTGATCTGCGACTTCTGATCTTGACACTGCACCACAATGCCAGAGGGGATGTGTGTAAGGCGCACTGCCGAGTAGGTCGTGTTGACACTCTGCCCCCCTGGTCCTGAGGAACAGTAGGTGTCTTTACGGATGTCTTCCATCTTGAGTTCTACGTCAAACTCTTCTGCCTCTGGCAAGACCACCACCGACGCTGCCGACGTATGGACACGCCCTTGGGTTTCCGTCTGTGGGACGCGCTGTACGCGGTGCACCCCCGATTCGTATTTCATCACGCCATAGACCCCGTCGCCCTTGAGTGAAAAGACGATTTCCTTGAAACCGCCGACCGTACCCTCTGAACTGGAGGTTACCTCAAGCTTCCACCCTCTGGCCTCGGCAAAATAGCTGTACATCCGGAAAAGGTCTCCGGCAAAAAGACTCGCTTCGTCGCCCCCCGTTCCGGCACGGATTTCCACGATCGCATTCTTCGAATCTTGTGGGTCGCTGGGGAGTAGGAGCAAGCGGATCTCTTCCTCCATGGGGTCTACGCGCCCCTCATTTTCCTCGATCTCTTGTTTGGCGAGCTCACGCAGGTCGGCGTCACTTTCCTCGGCGAGGATGGATCGTGCCTGTGCCAGCCCTTCTAGCAGCGTGCGGTAACGTCCGGCCGCCTCCACAACGGGGGCGAGCTCTCGATACTCCTTGCCCAATTGCACATAGCGTTTCATGTCGTTCATGACATCGGGCTCGGCCAGCAGACGCTCAACCTCCTGATAGCGTTCGACGATCTTTTCTAACTTTTCTAACAACCCGCCTTGTTCCATTACCTTGCTTCTTTCCCAAACCTAGGGGCAAAGGTACAAAAAGGGCAAGAAAAAGCGCGTCACCTCACAATGCCGGAGGTGACGCGCTGGAAATGTGTTAAAACAGAAGGACTTGTTTTCAGCCGAGTGGGGGGGCATACTACAGAGCCCCCAAGTCACTACGCGCCTTTAGCGCTATTTTTTCGTGGCTTTGACGAGCGAGGTCTCTACCGTCTTCTCCTTCTTGGTCTTCGGGTCTAGTGCCGTCGTGTTCTCATGGATCTCGATCTTCTTCCCGTCGAGCGTAAAGGTCATTTTCCAAACTATCGTGCGACGGTCTAGGATCTTCGTGCACTCAAGCTCGACGATCTTATCCGCATTCTTCTTCTCGACATACGTAAATACCTCATCGTTCCCCCCGATCTTAGATTTCAGATCTACGCTTTTTTCCCCCTTCTTGGTTATGGAGAAAGAGAAGGGCTTGGGCTCAGCCTTTACTCCAGTTTCGAATTTTGTTACCACGTCAGTGCCCTCATAATTACCGGTCATCGCCGAGAGGCGCACCTTACCGTCTGCCGTCAAGTCCCCCTCCTCATCTTTATTCTCAGGCTGCTCAGTCTGATTTTTTGGTTTCGGCTTGTCGTCCTTTTTGCAAGAGGAAAAAGCGACCGCTCCGCCTAAAAGGGCGAGTAATATCAACTTGTAGATGTGCATGACTGTCAGTGATTTAATGAAACGTTGGTAGGAAAAACTATCTTTTTGCCCGCTTAGCTTGTTCTCGCTGCATCTCTTGGAGTCGCTGCATAAAGCCCGACTTTTTCTGCGGACGCGCGGCGTTTTGTTGCAAGCGCGCGAGCATCTTTTTCTCGTCAACAGCAAACCGGATAAAGTAGGTTTGAGCGATGGTAATGAGCGTGGCCAAGAAGTAGTAATAACTCAACCCTGCCGAGTAGTCGTTAAACCAGAAGAGCATCATGACCGGCATCATGTAAAGCATCATGAACTTCATACCGGGCATCTGTGCCTGCGAGCTACTCGTCAGTTTGTAGTTCATCTGCGAAGAGATGAAAAGCGTCACTGCCATCAAGAGGGTAAACAGACTCACATGGTCGCCGTAGAAGGGGATAGAGAATGGCAGGTGGACTATCGCGTCATAACTCGACAGGTCATCAGCCCAAAGGAAACTCTCTTGCCGCAACTCAAACGAGGCAGGGAAGAAACGGAACATAGCCACCAAGATCGGGAACTGGATAAGGATCGGCAAACAACCCCCTAGGGGGTTCGCCCCTGCCTTCTTATAGAGCTCCATGGTGGCTTGCCCACGCTTGGTTGCGTCTTCCTTGCGCGAAAACTTCTGATTGATTTCGTCGACCTTTGGCTTCAGGAGGCGCATCTTTGCCTGTGATAGATACGACTTAAACGTAAGCGGGAAGATAATGATCTTGATGAGGATGGTCAACAGCAAGATAATCAACCCGTAGTTAGAGATATACTTGCTAAGCCAATAGAAGACGTTGATAACGACGTACTTGTTGACCCACCCGACGAGCCACCCGCCGAGGGGGACAACCTCCTCATAGCCTTGTTGGTAAGAAGCGAGGGTCTTGTAGAGATTGGGTCCGTAGTAGAACTCGAGGGCGTAGGAGTCGCTTTTCCCCCCTGCAAAGGGGAGTAAGTATACGCCATCAAACTGACGTAGATACCCCTCTCCGTCGGCGAGATTCACCTTGAGATCGGTCTGTTCGAAACCGTCAGGGTTACGCAAAATGGCAGAGAAAAACTGCTCTTTATAGGCAACCCACGCGACCTTGGTGGTCACCTTTTCTTCGACCTCCTTGTCAGAGGGGGTGAGTTGCTCATACTCCCCGTTGGTGGTGTAATATGCCGCCGTGGTGTACTCGAGCTCCTTCTTGGCTCCCTTTTCCTGCTGCAAACTGCGCATCGTCCAGCGCAAGTCTAGATAGCGAGCCGAGCCGGCGAGTTGCCCCTCCATATTCACGAAACGCACCTTCCAGCCCACGGCATAGCTGCCGTAACCGAGCGAATATTCGTACTCCAAATAGCCCACGCTGTCGGCAGCTGGGAGGCGGAAGACGATACGCGCCGTGTCGCCCTTGCTGGTCGCCGTGAGATGTGAGGCGTCAGAGCAGACGAAGAGTTCGCGTGCTGTCTCGATACTCGCGTTACCAGCAAGGAACTGCAAGCCGAGCTGGCTCGCTGGCTCATCGCGATAGAGGAAGAGGGAATCGCCGTAGTAGGTGTGATAGCCCTTGACTTGCACCGTCCGCGGATAGGCTCCTCGGGTGTTAAAGGTCAGCGCGAGCTTGTCATTACCGAGCACCAAGTTTTTTTCTTCGCCCGCGGCAAAGAAGACTTGTGCAGCGCCCTTTCTCTGTTCCCCCGCTTTTTGTTGCGCAGTATCTCGGAGGGCGGCTTGCGCGCGTTCTGCTGCCAATCGCTCAGCCTCTTGCGCTGCTTCGATCCGAGCGATCGAGTCGCGTTGTGCTTGATAACGTGCTACTTCCTCGTCGCTTGGGCGGTTGAAGTAAGAGAAGCCCATGACGATGGCGAAGATGAGCAGCAGTCCGATGATTGTTTTCTTATCCATAAATTTCGTGGATCACAAAGATTGTCTATGTCTAGCCCTTTGGGGCTGTGAGGGTTATGTTTCGAAAAGCTAAAAACGGGGGCATCAAATTACCTCCGTATTAAAACGGAGGCGTCTACGTTTTGCCTCACGCCCCCAGAAGAAAGGGTGGGATTATGCCTACTCCGCATTCGTCGTCTCTGAGTGCTTGAGGGCAGCCCCCACAAAGGCGACAAAGAGGGGGTGCGGGGAGACCACACTACTCTGATACTCTGGGTGGAACTGCACCCCGACGAACCACGGGTGTGAGGCGAGCTCGACGATCTCCACGAGGTTCGTTTCGGGGTTGCGTCCTGTAACGGCGAGCCCCTTGGCTTCCATCGTGGCAAGATACTGGTCGTTGAACTCATAGCGATGGCGATGGCGCTCGCGAATATCGAGCTTACCGTAAGCCTCTGCCGCATGACTATTAGGAGAGAGACGACAAGCATACCCCCCAAGGCGCATGGTGCCCCCCATCTCGGTAATCCCCTTTTGTGCCTCCATGAGGTCGATCACCGCACAACGCGTAGCCCGATCCCACTCTCGCGAGGTTGCCTCTGGCAAGCCTGCCACGTCACGAGCGAACTCGATGACGGCACACTGCATCCCGAGGCAAATGCCAAAGAAGGGAATGGCGTGTTCGCGCGCATAACGGATCGCCTCAATCTTGCCGGAAATACCTCGGTGTCCGAAGCCGGGAGCGACCAATATGCCATCAAAGCCCTCGAGCGTAGCGGCACAGTTTGCCTCTGTGAGAGCGTCTGAGGCGATTGCCTCGATGTCTACCTTTACCGAGTTAGCGGCCGCGGCATGGGTAAGTGCCTCATAAATCGACTTGTAGGCGTCGTGCAACGCCACATACTTACCCACAAGGGCAATGCGCACCGTAGCACGCGGGTGATGAAAGCGCTCGATAAAGTCGTGCCACGACTCCATACGCGGTTCTTCGCCTTCTGGCAAGTCGAGCTTTTTCAACACCGAGCGATCGAGCCCCTCGGCTTTCATCACAAGAGGCACCTCGTAAATAGTGGGGACGTCAATCGACTGGATCACATCCTCGGGCTTGACGTTGCAAAAGAGCGCGACCTTCGAACGGAGCTCTCGGGAGAGGTCATACTCGGTGCGGAGGACGAGGATGTCGGGCTGTATCCCATTCTCCAAGAGCTCTTTCACCGAGTGTTGTGTGGGTTTAGTCTTCAGCTCGCCCGAGGCGGCAAGATAGGGCACGAGGGTGAGGTGGATGAAGACGGTGTTGTGTGCGCCCAAGTCCCATTTCAACTGCCGCACGGACTCGATATAGGGCAACGACTCGATGTCACCGACCGTTCCCCCGATCTCGATAATCACCACGTCATAGAGCCCCTTTACCCCTAGAGAGAGGATGCGGCGCTTGATTTCGTCGGTGATGTGGGGGATCACCTGCACGGTCTTACCGAGGTAGTCTCCGCGGCGCTCTTTGTTGATGACGTGCTGATAGATTTGCCCCGTCGTGACGCTGTTGGCGCGGGTGGTCGGGAGGCTGAGGAAGCGCTCATAGTGCCCTAGATCGAGGTCGGTCTCTGCGCCGTCGTCGGTAACAAAGCACTCCCCGTGTTCGTAGGGGTTGAGTGTTCCGGGGTCAATGTTGATATAGGGGTCAAGTTTCTGAATGGTAACCCGATAGCCACGACTTTGCAACAACTTACCGAGCGAGGCCGATATAATCCCTTTCCCTAACGAGGAAGCGACGCCTCCGGTAACGAATACATATTTCGTATCGCGAGCGCTAGCCTTCTGCGCTTCTTTATTTTCGACCATACCTTTCCTTCTCCTACGCTAAGGGCAAAGATAGAGACTTTTAGAGAATCACCCCCCTTCCCCCCTACCACTCGAAGCCCCCCATCTGCACGCGCATCGTTTATCCACGCTTTTACACACTCTTTGCCAGCGGCGCGTCGGTTTCTGGAACGAAACGGGGGTGGTATACAATTTGCTTTTTGGGACGTATAAGCCATAAAAAAAGAAAGATTCTGAAATGAACCTAAGACCGCGGCGAATGATAGTCTTCTGCGTCGTCCTAGCGCTACTCACTCCACTTTTTTTCCTAGGGTGTAAAACATGGAAGGCCATCGGACGCGCCCCGCGTGGCGAACGCCTCGAACGGATGCAAGCCCTGCCCTACTATCGAGACGGGCAATACCGGAATCTGGAGAGCACGGTAATGCTCACCCCTGTGGGCAAGACCCCTAGGCTCACCCTGCTTCGCAACCTGTGGAAATTTCTTTTTCCTCCCGACGACGCGCGGAAGCCCAAGACGCCGATCCCCGCTCTCCGCACCGACCTCCACAGTCTCAAC
>CALHZE010000196.1 GCA_938040915.1 uncultured Bacteroidia bacterium
TACCCATCTTTGGGTCTAGCAGTTACCGTAAGCTCTGTGCCCTCAGCTACTGCTTTGAGCGTCTCGTCGTTATAGCCCTCGATCGCGAGCGTCCCTTCGCCTTCCTTAACGAGGGTAATAGCCCCCTTCTTCTTAAACACCGCCTTTACGGTCATCGCCCCCGTTACCGTAAACTTCTTTGTCGCAAAGATGTCTAGCGAACCCGCCATAAGTGAGGTAAGCGTATAGCCCTCTTTAGGTGTAGCACTTACCTTAAGCTCTGTCCCCACCGCTACCGCTTGGAGTGCCTCCTTATCGTAGCCCTCGATCTCGATCGTCCCTTCGCCTTCCTCTGCGAGAGTGATTGCGCCCTTCGGCGCTTCCTCAATGGTCTTAAACACCGCCTTTACCGTCACAGCCTCCGTTACCGTAAATTTCTTCGTCGCAAGGATGTCTTGCGTGCCTGCCATAAGTGAGGTAAGCGTATAGCCCTCTTTAGGCGTAGCTCTTACCGTAAGCTCTGTACACACCGCTACCGCTTGGAGTGCCGCGTCATCATAGCCCTCGATCGCGAGCCTCCCTTCGCTTCCCGCGTCGAGGGTAATAGCCACCTTTTCACTGGGCCTATAAACATCTCCTTCAAATGTCCAGCCGCGAGCGATAAGCTTTTCACGAGCCTCTTTTCCCGCATCGTTATAGATAAGCCCTTTTACCCCCTCGTCGAAATGGATATTTGATGCGCCATCGGTTTGTTTTGCCCATCCTATGAGACTCAGGGAATAGTTTACTGCACTCATGGCGGTTTGCGACAGATTTATAGAACTTCGAAGCTTCCATGCTCCCAGCGGCTGGTTAAAGGATTTGCATTCCCAGAACATCCCGTATAGCCCGATCACTTTGCTCACATCCCACTTTTCCAGTGGCTGGTTAAAGGCGCTGCAGCCATGGAACATCTCATCCACGTCGATCTTCTTTGTAAGGTCTGGGGTGTCGATATTCGCAGCAAAGGTCATTTCGTCACATTCCATGAACATCCGGTGCATCGATTCCCAAGCTACCGTCCCGAACTGCACCACCTCGAGCAATCGATAGTTACTGGTAAGATGAAGCCAACTTCCATCATACCGAACTACTCCCATTAGCATACACTTCACCCCCTCTGGTCCAGCCTCTACAGTATACACGCCATCGGCTTCGGGGGTAAAGAGAAAGGTATCGTGGTATGGATAACCTTGTTCTCTTTTAGTCACATTCTCTTCAGTTTTCACCACCTCGCCCTTTTCGTTCTTGATCACGATCTTATACCCCGTCCCCACGATCGGGATCTTAAGCGTCTCGCCCGCCTTTCCTCGCCACTTGGTGATAAACGGGCGTCCCGTTGCTTCTTGGGCGAATCCTCTCGCCACACTCCCCAAACACAGCGATGCTACCAGCACCGCTGCCATCATAACTTTGAACACTTGCCTCATTACAGTACACAGCTAATAAATATGAAGCAAGTTCTCAAAAAAAACGTTAATACAAAGCAGAGCAAAACACCTTCCACTTGTGCCCTTCAGGAATGCAGGCTGGGACTGGGGTACAGAGGATATATAAATTGGGTATAAATTACTACCCCTGTTCCTAGTGCCGCTTGTCGCTAAATCAACAAAAGTGCTTCAAGGCGCAGATTCCCAGTCTTTTGTACGGACGCCTATCACGTTGCGTCCGGCGCTAAGGGCGCACGGGCCCATGCGGAGTCCTAAGGGCGGACGGCGGTGCGGGCGACAAGCGGCACAAAAAAAACGGACGCATCACGTTGCGTCCGTACAATGGAAGGCAATGTATATTATGGGAATCAATGAGGAGAGGATTCTGTACGGACGCCTATCGCGTGCGTCCGGCGCTAAGGGCGCGCGGCCCATGCGGGCGACAAGCGACACAAAGAAAACGGACGCATCGCGTTGCGTCCGTACAATGGAACGCAATATATGTTATGGAGATCGACGGTGTGCGTCCGCGTAGAATCGCGCGTGCGGACAAGCGGGGTCTGTAGGGGCGTAGCATGCTACGCCCTTGCGGCAACGCCGCGCAT
>CALHZE010000197.1 GCA_938040915.1 uncultured Bacteroidia bacterium
GTTAACCTCGGCGATTTCGCGCCCACTCCCGTTGGCAATACGCTGTTTGCGCGAGGCATTGAGGAGCTCGGGGTGTTTGCGCTCCGCGGGGGTCATTGAGTGAATGATCGACTCGACGCCCTTAAAGGCGTCGTTATCAATATTGACGTCTTTGAGCATCTTGCCCGCGCCAGGGATCATGCCAATGAGGTCTTTGATGTTCCCCATCTTCTTGAGCTGCTGGATCTGCTCGAGGAAGTCGTCGAAGTCGAACTGGTTTTTGTCAATCTTCTTCTGCAGCTTAGCCGCCTGCGCCTCGTCATATTGGGCTTGAGCCCGCTCGACGAGCGAAACGATATCGCCTTGCCCGAGGATGCGGTCTGCCATACGCTCGGGGTGGAAGAGATCGAGGGCGTCCATCTTTTCGCCCGTCCCGACAAACTTAATCGGTTTCTTTACCAGCTCGCGGATGGTGAGGGCTGCCCCGCCGCGCGTATCACCGTCTAACTTGGTGAGGACGACGCCCGTGAAATCTAGCCGCTCGTTAAAGGCCACAGCCGTGTTGACGGCATCTTGCCCTGTCATGGCGTCGACCACAAAGAGCGTTTCGGCGGGCGAGAGGGCATTCTTGAGGTTTGCGACCTCGGTCATCATCTCTTCGTCAACGGCAAGACGCCCTGCGGTATCGACGATCACCACGTTACACCCCTGTGCCTTCGCATTTTGTATGGCTTGGCGTGCGATCGCCACCACGTCTTTATTCCCAGGCTCGGAGTAGATAGGCACTTGCACTGTGCCTGCCACGACCCCGAGCTGGTCGATAGCCGCGGGTCGGTAAACGTCGCAGGCTGTGAGCATAGGCGTCCACTGTCCGGAGTTTTTGAGCCGCAAGGCGAGTTTGCCGCAAAATGTTGTTTTCCCCGACCCCTGTAACCCTGCTACCAAGATCACGGCTGGGGAGCCCGTAAGGCGTAGGTCTTGCGCCGAGCTCCCCATGAGGGCAGTGAGCTCGTCGTGCATAATCTTGACCAGCAATTGCCCAGGCTGTAGCGCCGTGAGCACCTGCTCGCCGATCGCTTTTTCTCGGACACGGTCGGTGAACTCTTTAGCAACCTTGTAACTTACGTCGGCGTCGAGGAGGGCACGGCGGATGTCGCGCACGGTCTCGGCGACGTTGAGTTCCGTGATGCGCCCTTGCCCCTTGAGGAGCTTAAAAGAGCGTTCTAGGCGTTCGGATAGATTCTCAAACATGGGACTAATAGTGCTGTTACTGGGGGCAAAGGTAATGATTCTCTGTGTAGTCCTACGCGGGCGTCGGGAGGGGGAACGAGCAAGGCAAAAAAATGGGCGCAACCTGTTGCGCCCGTAGTGTAATGATTATTTCTGGCGTTAGAGACCACTGGTGTCGTTCTTCTTGTCGCCACCACGCTTATGCTTTTGCTTGTCGTTTTCGCGCTTTTGCGCCTTCTGCTCCGCCTTTTGTTTTTTCTCTTTCAACGACTTTTCGAGCTTGACATAGTCGGCTTGCGCTTGTGCTACCGCCTTTTCGGCATTCTTGCGCTCCTCATATGCACGCTTGGCGAGCGCCTTGGCACGCTTTTCCCCCTTCACCCCATTTTCGTAGAAACGCTGTGCCGAACGACCGCGGCGGTCAAGGTCTCGCATCCGCATATCGATCTCCTTCTCGATGTTCTGATACTCGATGCGCAGCGAGTCGACGGTGTTCTCTGTGGCTTCGTTGACGTCCTTTCGTGCACGTTTTTCTGCCTCAAATTGTGCCTTGCGGATACTCTGTTCCTCTGCCACAAGCATACGCAACGAGTCTTCCGCTGCGCGGGTAAGTCCACGCGCTACCTCCACCACGGAGTCTGCACGCAGTACCCCGCGCGAGAGCTGCTCGACCTTGCGTTGCAACTTGTCAATCTTCTCTTGTGCCTTGAGTAAACGGGCATCTTGCTGTGCATAAGCCGCGCCCGCCACGCCCCACAGGATGAGCGCCCATATTCCCAACCGTACTCGCATGTGTGCTTACAATAAATCGCTCGCTAATTCTGCCAATTCGCTCCGTTCTCCCCGCACGAGGTTGATATGGGCAAAAACGGGTTGTCCGTGCATCCGCTCGGCAAGGTAGCTAAGCCCATTGGAACGCGTATCGAGGTAGGGGTGGTCTATCTGATAAATATCGCCGGTGAAAACGATTTTAGTGCCCTCTCCTGCGCGTGTAATGATAGTTTTTACCTCGTGTGGCGTAAGGTTTTGTGATTCGTCGACGATAATGAAGGCGTGTGAGAGACTCCGTCCGCGGATGTAGGCTAGGGGTGAAATGACGAGCTTGTTGGTGCGTTGCATTTCCTCGATGCGGACGTAGCTACGGCTTGTGCTCTTGAGCGAGCTTTTGATGACCCCGAGGTTGTCAAAGAGGGGTTGCATATAGGGACCGATCTTTGCGTCGACGTCGCCGGGTAGGAAGCCGAGGTCGCGGTTACTGAGGGGGATGATGGGGCGCGCCAACATTACGAGATCAAAGTTTTCCTCTTGTGCGAGGGCGGCAGCAAGGGCTAAAAGGGTTTTTCCTGTCCCTGCTTTGCCGGTGAGGGCAACGAGTGGCAAGCGGGGGTTCATCAGGAACTCGAGGGCACACTGTTGCTCGCCGTTGCGCGGCTCAATGCCATATGCTTTGTAGCGTTCGACAGGCTCGATGTGTTGTGTTTGCGGATTGTAGAGCACGAGGGCGCTCGAATTTTCCCCCTCCAAGACATAACAGTCGTTGGGCACGGCGTCGACCCCGAGGTCGGCAG
>CALHZE010000198.1 GCA_938040915.1 uncultured Bacteroidia bacterium
AACGTTATCCACCTTCCAGTTGGTCAACGGTTGGTTGAAAGTGGTGCAGCCGTAGAACATCTCACCCATGTTTTCGACCCAGTCGAGCTTAGGGCTATCAATCTCATCGGCAAAGACCATGTTTTTGCAGTTGTAAAACATCCGCACTGTTGTCGTCCATTTTACATCGCCAAACTGCTTGACAGAAGTGAGCGCCTCGGCGCTCCCCTTTGCGCCTTTAGCCGCCATCATTTGCATATACTGCACCCCCTCGGGCCCTACCTCTACGGTGTAAAGCCCATCTTCTGTCGGAGTAAAGGAGGGAGCTGTCTCTACGTTGGCTATCGTTAAATGCTCTTGTTTGGAGACCTTTTGTCCCTTATCATCCTTAACGATAAGCCGATAATCGTGCCCCACGATCGGGATTTTGAGCTCAACGCCCTTCTTTCCCTGCCACGTCGTAATGAAAGGTTTCCCCTCTTGGGCAGAGACGCTAGTCGAGCTCCCTAGGCAAAGTAACACCAGTAGTGCTACCACAATTGTACGCTGCTTTGTCATCATCATGCGTAATTTTTGGTTAGATAATTTCTGTACAAAGGTAAGAAATGGATAACAGATCAAAGAAATGCGGACTTCCGATGGGTGATATATAAAAGCGGACGGGCGTAGCCCTGTATGAGTGGCTACGCCCGTCTGCGTAAGGTGCTAGGAAATAGCCACTAGGCTACTTCGTCTTATCATACTTTTTGTCAATCGCTACCCATGGACTGGTCGCCTTGACCGCATCACAATCTTTCAAGAGCTCGGTTACGGCACGCTCGATCTGTGAGTCGTGCCCTTGCTCGAGACGCAAGTAGTCGAGATCGACCTCGATATCGGGCTCTAGCTGTTGGTTCTCTAGATAGTTGCCCGTAGCGTCGATATACCCCACGATCGGGACACCGAAGTAAATGGTGGGGTCTATCTGCGTTTCCCACCACACGGAGGTCATTGTCCCCGGCACGGCTTTCCCGACAAGTTTGCCCATCCCCGTGGTTTTGTAAACCCATGGCGTGCCGTGCGCATTGCTATAGTTAGCCTCAGACATGAGCATAATCGTAGGCTTCTTCCAACGCTTACGTGGCTGCTCGCCGACCCACTGTTCGCGCGGCACTTGGTCGAGGTACTTCTTACCACTAAAGAGCACTTCGACATCCTCGTGGAGGTGTCCCCCGCCGTTATAACGCGTGTCGATCACCACCCCTTCGCGATCGTTGTAACGCCCAAAGAGCTCGGAATAGATAGTGCGGAAGCTTTCCGCATCCATCGCGCGGATGTGTACATACCCGAGGCGTCCGCCCGAGAGGCTATCCACCTCTTTGCGTCGCTGCTCGATCCAACGGTCATAGAGCATTTCGCCCAGCATCCACAAACCGATCGGTTTCACCACTTCGGTTTCCGTTTTTCCGGCGTGCGTAAAAGCTACCAAGACGCGCGTCCCAGCTTTCTTGTTAAGCAGACGTGGGAACTCGCCGTAATTGGCGACCGCCTCGCCATCAATGTGTGTAATGACATCGCCGGCACGAAGTTTCGAATCGGCACGGTCAAAGGGTCCCCCTGCCAAGACCTCGGTCACCTTCACCCCTTCGCCTGCAAAACTCCGGTCAAAAAAGAGACCGAGTGACGAGGTAGTCCAAGAATCTGGGGTTGCCTCGGGGCGGTAGCCCGAGCCTGTGTGAGAGGCGTTGAGCTCGCCTAAGAGCTCGGAAAGGAGCTCAGAAAAATCGTAATTGTTGGTGATGTAGGGGAGGAACTTTCCATAGGCCTCTTTATAGTAGTTCCAGTCGACCCCGTGCAGATCTGTACGGTAGAACTTGTCTACGACCTGCTGCCACACGTGTTCGTAAATATACTTACGTTCCTGTTGTGGCTTATATTCGAAGGGCGCGGCATAGGTTACTGCGGTTTGCTTTTCCCCCTTGAGCTCGATCGCCGTCATCCCACTACTTGATACCACGAGGATGTTTTCCCCGTTCTTGTCCATGGTAATCCCTCCGCCGCTCGTATTGAGGTCGAGCACTTTCTTGGTCGATTGTTTCCGGAGATCGGTCTTCCAGAGGTTATATTTCCCCTCAAAGCTGCAGAGGTAGTAGAGGCTTTCGCCGTCGGGAGTCACAATCGCGTCAGAGAGGTCAGAGCTGTGGATGGTAAGGCGCACGATGCGATCTTCTACGCGATTGAGGTCAATCTTCAGCGGCTTAACGGCATCTTTGT
>CALHZE010000199.1 GCA_938040915.1 uncultured Bacteroidia bacterium
CGGGAACATTTGATCTACACGACGCCTTGTTATATGCTCGACAGTGATATTGCGGGGGTAGCTCGTGGTATCGAGGCGCTTGTCACCGCGATGCTCGGTTAGCTGCCTTTTAGCGACTTATGGGGAGGAATCGGTTAGACGATGTCGCTCTATCGTGTAGGGAAAGTTCTCGTAAATCTTTACTTTTGGCCTTACACCGTGGTGTTTTTCACGTTTTGGCTCTCTTTGTGTGCCTTGACGTGGTTGCTCACGTTCCCTTTTGACGGAGAACGTCGTGCCTTTCGAGCCGTCTTACACGTGTGGTGCTGGCTTTATTTGAAGCTTTGTCCTTTTTGGCGTTTTCGTATCGAGGGGGCAAAGTCTCTCCCCAAGGGGGCGTGCGTATTAGCGGCTAATCATCAGAGCCTCTTCGATATTGTGGTGCTTTTGGCTCTCAACAGGCGTTTTAAGTGGGTTGCTAAAAAGGAGCTTTTTGCACGTCCCTTTGTGGGGTGGTTGCTCTTTTTTGGGCGTGATGTGAGTCTCGATCGTGCCTCGTTACGAGATGCTTCACTCATGCTCCGTCTCTGCAATACGTGGTTAGACAAGGGGGTAAGTATTGCGATATTCCCCGAGGGACATCGTTCGGAAGATGGTCGTGTGGCGCATTTTAAGCGCGGGGCATTTCAGATAGCAAAAGAAGCCGGCGTCCCACTCATACCTGTCATGATAGCCGGACCAGCACAATCGATCCGAGGCTATTTTATCGAACCAAAGGTCGTTGCCATCAAGCTCGAGCTCCTCTCCCCTACCCTCCCAGAGGCATTCGAGCGTCACTCGTCAGATGAGATCGCGCTCGGTGTGGAGGAGTTAGTGCGCAATGCGCATAAAAAGGCAGTGCCGTCTCTTTACACTCAAGGACATTAGATCTGGGAAAAATGATATCTGTATGCATTCCGATTTTTAACCGAAATGTGAAACGTTTGGTCGACGACCTCGTAGAGCAAATCGAGAAGGGCGGGCTTGATGCAGAAATCGTACTACTAGACGATGGCTCTACAGACGAGAGTCGAAGTCAGAACGATTTTTTGCGCGATAAGAAGCACGTCCTTTATTTCCCGCTTATTGAGAACATCGGGACGAGTCGGATTCGGAATCGGATCGCAGATTTAGCCTCGGGCGACTGGTTGCTTTTCTTAGACTGTGACGTGACGATGATGAGTCATGACTTCCTACAGACCTATGAGCAATGTACGCGTGGAATAGACGATGTCTTTTACGGAGGGGTCTATTACGGGAATAAACCGACTCGCC
>CALHZE010000200.1 GCA_938040915.1 uncultured Bacteroidia bacterium
GTCGTCTTAGAAAAGAGCTATCGAGAGTATCTCGAGGGCTTTACCGATATCCTGACAGGGGAAGCTAAGCGGGGGTATCGCGCCATCGTCAAAGAACTCAAAGCACGCTTTCCGCGTCCCAAAGAGATTGAAAAGGAGACGGAGAAGAAGGAATTTGTAAAGCTTTTTGGCGACTATCTCCGCATAGAAAACATCCTGCAGAACTATGACGAGTTTACCCACCTCCGCGCCTTTCAGCAGATAGACAAAAACGACCCCGCCGCTGTCGACGAGTTTAAGACAACGCACTTTCTCTCCGATGACGATATCGCCACCATGCAGGAGCTCGATGTGCTGCAAGAGCGGGCATTGCAAGATTACCGTTCGGTCTACAACGACATCCGCGACTGGCGACGCCGCCTCCGCACGGGGGAAGAGACCGAGAAGTCTAAAATCGACTGGAACAATATCGTCTTTGAGATCGAGCTCCTTAAGTCGAAAGAGATTGACCTCGACTACATCCTCGATCTCATCTTCCGTTATCACAAAAAGCGTAAGGATAAAGATGCGCTGGTAGAGGAGGTGCGCCGGATGCTGCGCTCTAGTATCTCAAATCGCGCCAAAGAGCCCCTTATCATCGATTTTATCGACTTGATAGATGTTGACACCATTCATGACAAAGAAACGCTTATTTCTGCCTTTTATGATTATGCACAGCAGCGACTGGAGGAGGACACGGTTGCCCTTATAGCTGCCGAGGCGCTGAATGAGGCGAAGGCACGAGACTTTTTTGCGCTTTCGCTCAAACGGGGGTATGTCAATAAGAATGGTATGGACTTGAACAACATCCTCCCTCAGATGAGCCTCTTCCACCCCGACCATACGACGAAGCGGGAGCGCGTTTATGAGAAGCTTGTCGACTTGGTCGAAAGGTATAAAGGTCTTGTGAGCGAGCAGTAGCTCCTTTTTTTATTCACGCGTAAGAGGACGCCTCGTAATGACCTATTTAGAAAAGCTTTTAGACGGCGCGCCGGTCGAGTGGCGACCGCTGGGGGAGGTGTGTAAAGTAATTCGAGGCGAACGAGTAACCAAAAAAGATTTAGTAAAAGACGGCGCATACCCTGTTGTCAGTGGGGGTGCTGGTTATATGGGTTTTCTGGATCGCTACAATAGAGAAGCCTGCACAATTACTGTTGCGCAGTATGGGACTGCAGGTGTTCTCGCTTGGCAAAGCCAACGTTTTTGGGCAAATGATGTCTGTTATTCTATCCTCCCCGATAATTCGCAGTTGAACAACAAGTTCCTGTATTATTTCTTAGCAACGAAGCAAGCATACATATATTCTCGTGTTAATCGTGAGGCTTATCCTCCAAGTCTTGCTCGCAAAGAGTTACTTGAAATTGAGATCCCCCTCCCGCCGCTCGCTGTCCAGCAACAGATTGTCGAGATTTTAGACAAATTTACCGCGCTGGAAGCGGAGCTGGAAGCGGAGCTGGAAGCGCGGGGGCGGCAATTTAGATACTATCGCAATAAGCTCTTGCGGTTTGGCACTACCGACCCCAATGTGCAGTGGTGTCGGCTGGGGGATATTGGGACGTTTGTGCGAGGAAATGGGTTACAGAAGAAAGATTTTACCGAAACGGGCGTGCCTTGCATTCATTATGGGCAGATTTACATGTACTACGGGATGTTTGCCACAGAAACAAAATCGTTTGTTTCTGAAGAGGCGGCACTAAAGTTTAAGAAGGCACAGCAGGGAGACCTCATCATAGCAACCACAAGCGAAAACGTGCGTGATCTTTGTAAAACGGTCGTCTGGTTGGGGAAGGAAGAAATCTGTATTAGTGCCCACTCCGCAGTATTTCATCACTATCAAAATCCTAAATACTTAGCTTTTTACTTTCAGACACCATGGTTTCTGAAACAAAAAGAACGGTTGGCAAAAGGAACGACAGTGATAGATATTTCTGTCAAAGATCTTATGAAAATAGAGATCCCCCTCCCGCCCCTCGCCGTGCAGCAACAGATCGTGGCGGTGCTCAACAAGTTCGACACCCTCGTGCATTCGATGAGCGAGGGACTGCCTGCAGAGATAGCCTTGCGGCGAAGGCAGTACGAATATTACCGTAACCTTTTGTTAAGGTTCCCGCCCCCCCCGTACGTCCCTCATAGTCATTAGTTCGTCCAGCAAGAGAGCCCTCCAACACGGGCGGCGCGCCCTTAGTGCCCCTCCCTTAGAACCTCACACGGTGAGCCGTCGACGTGGATGTACCACAATACCCCCTCGGGATGCGGATAGCCGAGTGCCGCCAATACCTCGGCATAACGCGCCACTTGGAGGCGATGCCCAGGGCGCTTATTCCCAAATTTGAAATCTATCACGACGGTGTGATCAGGGAGAAAGACCACACGGTCAGGACGGAGTACCGCCCCGTCTGCCGCCAAGAGGTCGTGTTCTGCCCAAGCAGGATGTGCACGCTCATAACACGCCCGTAACGTCTCCGTTTGCATAGCCTCTCCGAGCGAGGCACAGATGAGGTCGGCACCCGCCGCATCACAGAGTTGCTCGCGCACGAGGTGTGCCCCTAACGCAGGAAGGTCGGCGGCGGTGTCTACGGTGGTCATCAGCTTATGAAGCTTAGTGCCTAAACTAGCCGCTTCGCTCCGCGCGAGCTGGGTCGCCAAGTCGAGGTCTTGTCCATTGAGCACCATTCGCCCTGCCAAGGGGGCAGATTGCAGGTACACTATGTCGGGGAAGGCTTTTTTTATTTCGGACGCATCGGGGGGCAACACTGCATTGTCTGGAGTCGTGGACGCCTCACGTTGTGTCCGTACAGCGTCGACTGTTTCGGGCTGAGTC
>CALHZE010000201.1 GCA_938040915.1 uncultured Bacteroidia bacterium
TCACCCCGAGCCACACGCTCGTCTGCTGTGTAAATATCCCCTTCCAACTCTTCATAGTCCAGCTGCATACCGATCTTCTTTAGCATCAAAATACCACAAGTATGGCCCCCTAATGATCTTCCAAAAGACTACTCCCCTCTTTTTTCTCGAATGTAGACATGTAACGGATAGACGGAAGCGACGTCTATACCAAAGCCTTTCGTAAACAGCCGAAGGCAAGTATCACGACACATAACCCCAAGTGTCGTAATCCGTACACCTATTGATTTCCCGCCAAATTTACACCCTCCCCTATTTTCTTGGCTCTATAACGCATTATATGGGGCAGTCGAATTTGAGTTTTCCGCAAACGGGGAGTATGCCATTTCGATAATGTTTAGAATGTTGGCAAATCCCCTGACCGGCCGTTTAGTTAATCGAATCTTTTGATTGTGGAATTCAAGTATACAGCTATTGACACTTGGGGAAAGTGAAGTTGGTGATGATCTCAGCCCAATGAGTCCTTAGTTTGGCGACAAACTTATTTATCTAGGTGAGTAAAAGTCTATAACCACTTACACTATCGTTCAAGATAGGCGATTGATTCTTCGGAATTTCAGAAAATGAAATGCAGCGAAAAAACTCTCCTTATACTGATAGGCTTTACCCAGAGGTTGAGGTAAGGCAATAGCTACGTTTCTAGCTCCTCCAGCTTGTCCTTTCTAAAGTTGACTTTGCACTAAAGAAAAGTAGACCGATGCCCCTTAAACAGTTCATTCTTTTCTGCCTTGCGAGTGTCATCAAGTGTCTGGTTCACCATCTTCACAATGTGGGAGTTATTGGATACCAAAATGGCATGACTGATACGCTTAAAGTAGCCAGCAACGAACGCGCATAGATAAGTCTATGCTAACGAACTAGATATTTCCTCCGAGCACCGCGAGACTCCAGCTCTTTGACAAATTCGTCAAAAGCCTCCTCACCCTTCCCTTTGGTTGCGAAGATGAGACGATGGGAATCCTGATCTACAAATTGGGTAGTATATTTTGAGCCTTTTGCGGCTTGGGCTCTCATCTGCTCCGATCTGGTGGACCTTAGAGGGTTGTTCGTGCTTTCTTACTTAATCCCGTGATGGAACATGCACCAAATACACGGAGCTGTTTCCTGGTGCCGCCCTCTGATATCGCATGCCACGATCATCTTCATATTCACCTCAAAAACAGTATGAATCCGCTCTTCGGGCGCCCCCACGGGACTTCTAGCATTTTGTTTTTTCATTGGACATCATAATGCGCGGTACACGGCAATAGAGATAGTACTCATGCTGAAAGAAGTTGAGGTGGCACTAGATCTTGGCGTCCGCGCCATAAGACCTTTTTGCTCCTTGCTCCTCACCGGCGTCACCGACAAACTCTCAGCCTTTTTAGAAATCGATATGAAATGGAGCGTCTTGCTTCCATCCGATTCTTTTTCTTCCAAAAACTCTACTTATCCAATCCTCCCAAAGAAAGTAAAAAACCTAAGCCTGGTGCAGATTTATAATATATCTTTGTTTTACACCACAGATCTGTATAGTTTTACTTATCCAAGATGGAATCAGCCATATATCATTCGCTCGTTGCAGAATATTTCTATTTGAGCTACGGAGTTGTTCTTGTTTTACCACATCTATCTGCAATCCTTTTCTATTCGGCTATAATATTTTGACGCAATTGTCTTTACCTCCTTACTTCCTGCTGTCTTCAAGTCTTGCCCCCATCATTTATTTTTCTTTGCATAAATCCGTCTTATAATATTTACGACCTTCATCCCTTCGAGAACGTTCGTTGTAATTGTATCAGTTGCATTCTCCGAAAGAACATTTACCACATTACGAATGACATAGTGATGATTCTGTGCAGACCCTTTGTATGAACCATAATCATTGCCAGGGTTGGTAGGTGGAAGATTCGGCATTAGGTAGTCTTTAACGTGACAATACTCAACCTTATCAAGGTATTGCCCACCAATCTTGACACTCCCGTTTTCAGCAATGATCGTCAGACTACTCTCTTGGTTCTTATCCCATACCGACGTTGAATAATTAAGAGAACCGAGACCGCCGTTCGTAAATCGAAAACTGACGATACCAGAATCCTCAAAATCGGTAAGGTGCTCGTGGTTAAAATCAGCAAAACGAGCCTGTATGTCTGTGATATCACCAAAAAGCCAGTAGAGGATATCTATGAAGTGAGAGAACTGAGTGAAGAGTGTCCCGCCGTCCATGTCTGCTGTACCATGCCAATCACCAAGACGGTAATATCGTATGTCACGGTTCCAGTAGCAGTTAAGTTGCGCCATATATATACATCCCAAC
>CALHZE010000202.1 GCA_938040915.1 uncultured Bacteroidia bacterium
TGGGAGTAGGAGGCGTCGGCTGCTCATCCTTGGCAAACTCCGCCTTCACTGTTACTGCGTGCGCGGGCATGGAGAAAGTGTAATTATCGCCCTCTTTCGTGAGCGCGACCGTTGTAGTCTCCTCCCCAGTCTTATAAGCCACGATACTCTTAAGGTAACACTTCTCCGCAGGCTTGGGGGTTATCACCACCGCCGTCGCAGGCTTGAGATAGCCCTGTACCGACGGCATTAACGTTCCGTTTTCCGAGGTGCTGAGGGAAAGGAGATAACGCTGTTCGCCGTCTTCTACCTTGGTACGCACGGTGTTGATAACACGCCCCTGCGCATCCGTAAGGATAGCCACAACCGAGAGCGTAGCCTTTTCAAGGGGTTGTTGCAGTGTCTCCTTGTTCGGGAGGCGAAGCGTAACTGTGTGCGACTGCGTAGCGCCATATTGCAGGGCAATAGGGTCACCACCGAGGTGTCCTGGGCGGTAAGTCGAGGCGATGGCTACATCGCGATAACTCTGCACGGGCGGCGTCCCCTCGTAGTCACTCTGATGCCAATCGGGGGTTGTCCCCATCAGGTTATCTGCACACAAGACGTAGGCGATGTAGTACTCTCCTTCCAGCTTCGCCGTTACCGAGGTTGTTACCGTAATTTCTCTACTCCCCGTGGCACGGACGGGGGTGAGTGTCATCTCTGCAAAGGCTGGGATTTTCAGTTCCTTTTCCACAAACTCGTCTACCGAGAAGGGGGAGATAGAAGGCTCATTGCGCCAAAGGAGCGCACGCGGCGAAGCTGGGAAATTCAGCCGTGTATACTCCTGCCCTTCGGCTATATACATCGGGTCAGTACGGTCGCGCATGTGCAGAGCTATGCCGACGAAGCGGTCGCCATATTTGGCGTGAAGCTTGTCCATTGCTCCGTGTGCTGCGGCACAATAACCACATTTAGTAGAGGTAAACTCCTCTACCAGTGCGTTGCGCGGGTAGAGAGCTTCGGGGGTATGGAGGCGTATTCGCCCCACAATGCTCTTTTCCCCCGCCTCGTTGGTTTCTCCATTCACGCGCGTGATCGTAACGGTAACCTCCTGCTCGCCCTCTGTATCGAATGTGCCTAACTGGGCGGTAAAGAGACCATCCGCCCCGAGCCCTTTCAGTTCGTTGCTCGCTACGCCCGCTTCCTGCTCCTGACTGACGCCCTTAGAGGTAGTCACAGTATAGTGCAAGCGATAGATAGGCTCGCCCCCATGGTTCACAAAACGGACGTCGGCAGTAGTCTCAAGCCCTGTAATAGCCCCTGCGGCAGAGAACTGATAGGGAGCAGCAGCATTCTTAGGAAAGAACCCTTCGAACTGCACGCGCAACGCGGGGACGTAAGGACGCTCAGTCACGTGTGCCCAACTGGGGGTTTGGAGCGAGTGACGCCAGTGGTAGTCGCTATGATCTAAGTCTAAGCCCATAACAATGGGGTATTGCGATGCCTCCGTAGTGCCATCTTTCACCGAGAGCGTGATGCCTATGTAAGCCCCCTCCGCAGTCAGGGTAATCGGATTGGCAAAGGTGACGGTATTCTCCTTGCCAAAGTTACCGTCGTCGCCTCCCGCAAGAGTCGTTAGGGCTGGGGTTTCGTGTGCTTGTGCCTCATTCCACTGGTTAGGCAAAGTCGGCGATGCCCAAACGTGCACCTCTTTGAGGACACTCTTGTCGCGGAGGTAGAAGTGGAGTGCCTTAATCTTTTTCCCTACCTGTGCCGCATTCTTACCGTCGAGGCGGATTGCCACGTCGTAGACGCCAGCGCCATTCCCCGAACGGTTGCGGTAGAGCGAAGGGCTCGGGTCGTAGTGCCCAAACCAGGAGGTGTGGGCTTCGTACTTTGGCACGCGGAGCTTGTCACTCCCCTGCTCCACCGTAAAGGGCATTTGGCACTCGGGGACGTTCTGCCACTGATTGATGTTAGGGTCTTTGCGCGTCACCACGAGCTCGTAGCCTGTACCCGTAGGTAACCAGACGTGTTTCTTGATTTCAAACTCTTTGCTCTCGCTGGGGCGTAAGACGGTGGTCGGGAGATAGTCGATGTAGCGGTTTTGCCCGTTCGCCTTCACATAGCAGACAAGGCTGAGCAGCACTCCCTGCGTGGCGGGGGCTGTGACCTTAAAGCGCTGCACAAGGGGCTCGTTGCTCGTTATCTTGTCGGTAGTCTGAAGGCAGACGACTTGGGGCACACCGAGCGAAAAGTCTGCCTGTGGGTTAAGTAGGGTATAAGAGAGCGCATCGGGACAAACCTGAATGGAGGGATCCTGTGGGCTCTTCTGAAGCGCCATCGGGTTATTGTTCGCATCCCAAAGGAAGTGTAGGTACTTCTCTTCTCGCTTAAACGGACCTTTGACAGGATAACGGAGGGTATAACTCTCGCCTGGGGCAATGGTCAGGAACTCACTCACCACGAGGTCATTCTTTCGCCGCGGGAGGACGGGTGTCTCGGTCTCCGCATACACGGCTTGGATGCGCGAGAAGTAGGTCGCTGTGCCCGTATTCTTCACCGTCCACTCCGCGTTGTTAAAGACATTGAGGTTTAAGTCCGTATTCTTCCACAATACTTCGAGGCGGGGCGTCCCATCGCCCTTGAGCACTGTCTTCTTCCCATTGTGCACCGTCACGGTGACGACGTTCGGTTGTAACCGATTGTGCCGTACGGGGCGATAGGTCTGCGTCTCTACCTCGTAAGCATACGGGCGCAAGGTGTATACCCCGTCGGGGAGGTCTGCAAAGTTTAGGTCTACCTCCTGCCCACCAATGACCGTAGTTTCGGAGATCTCGCGTGCCTCTTCGTTCGTTACAAAACGCCCTTTTTCCAGCCCCTGTGCGTCGACTATCGCAATAGCAGACTTTACCTTGACGGGCGTAATGGTCGTATTCGCAAGACTGATCACTTTGGCTGGAAGTAGCTTTTGGGTGGAGGACTCGCCGACGTGGTCGTCGACGACAAAAACCTGATCAGCCACGTACTCCGCTGCCTTCGCACTACCCGTGTAAGTTACCGAGGGGCAAAAGCCGATGATAGCGTCGTTGAGTATACTGTAGCCGTCAGTCGATCCGCCGCCCGCCCCTTGCGCACTGGGCACGAGGTGGTGAAGAAGGAAATAGCCATCGCTCATACCGCCCCAGCCCCAATTGACATGGAAATAACCCTTGCCATCATACCCATCGAGCACGAAAGCATGCGCAGCCGTCCCCTTAGAGTTGTAGCCCGTGTAGAAGACGGGGCGCGCAGCCTTGAGCTCTGCTAACATCAGCTCTTGCCACTCTCGCGGAGTATAATATTTCGCCACCACGTAACGGAGGGAGGGGGCATAGTCAAAGTTCTCCAGCAATGCTCGGTAGGCATTGGTAGTACTCGAGGCACTTGACCACGCATTGTACTGCATATTCACGGCGCGCCCGATCTCGTACATCAGGTGGGCTACGGCCTGCTTCTCTGTCTCTTGCGAGGTGGGGGTAAGGTTGTCGGGCATGTTGTCCCAATCAAAGGGCTTTTGCCCAAAGTCGGGGTCACTACTTGCCGAGCGCTTCGCCTGAGGAGGCCAAGCAAAGTAGCGCATAACCTGTGCAGCCGCCGTCGCAACACAGCCCGTGGGGGCATGCTTCCCGCCGATCTCGGGGGTCAGAAGATTATAGGGGGCGGTTTGATTCCAAATCAGCCCTTGGAGGAGTGGTGCGACCTCGCTCGCTTCCTCACGAAGCACCTCGGTTGCCCCCGTACGCTTGGCCTGCCGCAACCACTGCGAATATCCCGCTAGGTAGAAAGCGAGTACTGCGGGTAGCTCTTTAGTAGGAAAAGTGGTCGTGGTCGAATAACCGAGGATGGGCGGCACGACATCATCCCCTGCCACCACGACAAAGCCCTTGCCGCTCGGGTTGCCAAAGACGTAAAAGTCCTTACCATCGTTGTTGCCCCGCGTTGGCACGCCCGTGCTCGTATAAAGCAGGGCAAGCGAACGCTCGCCGCGCAAAGGGGTAGTGTTTTGGAAATACTGTACCGCGTAACGCTCAGCTTGCTTACGCGAAATGGGGGCTGCCCATGCCGCAGCGGTAGCGAGTAGCATACTCACCAGCAGTCCCACAATGCAAAGTCTCTTTCTCATACCTTTATTCATTTGGACAAAGGTAAAGAGTCTAAGCAGGATAGCACGGTAATAGCGTGCTAGTTTATTGTCAATAAGCAAGAAGGGAGGATAACGGACAGTAGAACAGTGACGATAAGGCACGCCCCGCCCCCGCTAGCGCCCTACGTAGTCTTCGTGGTGCTTTTGGAAGAAGGCTTCGCCGTCACGCACGACGGAGTCTGGGGTCTCCTCCTTACGCCACAAAATGCGCTGCGCATCGAAGTCGTAGATGTAGCCGCAAGAGTCTGTCAACCATCCGTAGCCGTGGTTGTATACCACCAATGCGCCTGTTTCTTGAGGGGACATGGCAAGGGTATTGCGCGAGAAGGGAAAGCGCGTGTGGGGTAAACCGAGCTGCGAGAGGACGAGCGCCGCTACATCCGTCTGGGAGGTTACGGTACTTATCACCGTATCTAAGCCTGTGCGTAACGCGCCGCCCGTCCAGACCATCGGGATGTGGTAGCGCAGCGGGTCGTCATTGCTGGAGTTGCCGGGGTAACGATGCCCGTGATCGGCAAGGATAACCACGAGGGTCGAGTCCCACCACGGACGTTCGCGTGCCGCGAGTAGGAAACGATTGAGACAGCTATCCGCATAGCGTGCCGTGCGGCGTATCCGTTGCTCTTCGGGGAGGGAAAGGTCAGCCGCACCACTCGGTAGGTCAAAAGGCTCGTGGTTGGAGAGGGTAAAGTACATCTTGCAAAAGGGCTGCTGTGCCGTATCACACTCCGCTAAAAGGCGCGGATAGACGAACTCGTCATGCACACCCCACTTTTGCCCACGGAGCTCGCGCGGGAAGTCACGTTGCTCGACCACGCGCTCGAAACCGGCAAGGTAGGCGCACGTCCGAAAGTTCACAAAGTCGGCATTTCCGCCGTAATAGAACGCCGTGCTGTGATAGCCCGCCGAGTCCAAGACACGGGGAAAGAAACTCAACCGTTCGAGCTTGCGGGGAAACTTGATAATCGACTTTTTGCCCTGCGCTGGATAGCCTGCCAGCACGGCGACCACCCCCTTGTCACTGCGCGTAGAGGCGGCATACATCCTCGAAAAGAGCACCCCACTGCGTGCGACCGAATCGAGGTGTGGCGTGCAAGAGTCTTGTCCTAAGAGTGCCGAGAACTTGGCAGACTGGCTCTCCATCAACAGTACCAGCACATTGGGGCGCTTACAGCGCAGCAAACGGGGAAAATCTTCGGTTTCCTGCATTATACGACCATAACGACGGTCAGCCTCTGCAGAGGGCAGGAAAGGGTCGTAATGAGTGAATGCGTAGGGAAGCTCGAGGAGCTCTCGCATAAAGTTCCACGTCGCGTTGACGGCGATATGGTTCGCAAAGGCATGTGAACTAAATGCCACGCGGCTCACATTCATCGTAGCCACATCCACACCGCCGCGAATCGGGAGTAGCATCACAGCCCCGAACAGGAGCGCCACAATGGGTTCAAACCACCGTGTTTTCCCCAAGTGCCACGCCTTGTTCCACACCCAGCGCGTATGTACATGGTAAGCCCCCCAACCAATCGCCGCAATCGCTACGAGGAGTGCCCCCGTCAGCACCCATGGGATCGACCCCAGCGACTCGCCGAGGTGTGAAATGTAGAGGAACGGCGTGAGGTCGACGTGAAACTGCCAGTTGCGATAGATTTCCCAATCAGCGACTGCCACCACAGCGCTCGCCGTGGCAAGAACCGTGCTCGTGGTAAGAATAAGCGCCCGCCCACAGCGGAAGGCTAGATCTCTATGCCTATAAGTCTGCAACCCGAGGCGCACAACAGAGGCAACAACGAACTCCACACTCAAAAGCAAAAAGACGTAGCCTAGTAAGCTGACGTCCATCGGCAGACCGTGCCACAGCGCTGCTAGGCTAAGTTGCCAGCCACAAGAGAGCCCGCCTGCCCACTGATAGAGGATGAAAGCAAGGCGAAAAAAAAGCTGCAGCCCTATCCAAAAGAGAAAGAGCCGCAGCAGAATTTGTAAGCGAGTGCGCATCCAAGAGCGCCGTTATAAGGAATCGCGCACTGCGCTAAAAGACAATAACGTCGGGGTCAGAGCCTGGGGTGGCGGGGGTAGAAGAAGAAGAAGCGGATGAGTTGTTCCCATCCATCTTGCTACGGTGAGAGCTATAGGCATCCGAATTAAGATAGCCGCTTGTGTCATAGCGCCCGCCCTCTTCGAAGACCCAGAGCTCGTCTTCCTCGCCCCCTCGGTTGCGATTGATGTAGGAAACCGCCTCCTCCATGCTTGCAAAGTCTGCTATAGAGACCAGCTTAAAGCCATTGGGGGCAACAAACTGCTTTGCCGCGGGGAAGCTACTGCGTTGCACCTCAAGAAAGCGGTCTGCGTTGTCTTGGTAAACAAAACTCCCCTTGATGACGTGGAACTTAAGGCGCTGCTGCGCCTCGATTTCTGCCATCCGAGCGCGTTCGCGCTCCATTTCCACCTGCTTAAGACTGTCGGTGATGCGGAGTATACTGTCGGCTCTCGCCTGCTCCATCGCAATGGAGTCTGCCCTGCGACGCGCCTCTTCCTCAGCATTCTGATTCTTGCATCCGAACGATACCGCCATAAGACCCACGATACCCATCCAGAGGAGGTTGTTCTTCTTCATCTTTCGACACGCTTTAACACTTTGTAGCGCAAAGGTAATAAAAAATAGATACGCCCCAAATCCTAGCGCGAGCCAAGAACCGTCTTGCGGAAGACGAGCACCTCCTCCCGCCACGCCTCAATATTCCGTTTCCGTTCGTTGAAACTGCCCCTAATCAAATGCACGGGGCGCGGATCAGCTGCAAACAGCGTAGCCAAGTTCTGCCCCTTTTGGTTGCGCGGTAGGTTACTGTAGGGGATGCCCGCCAAGAGCCCCTCGATTTGCTTCATAACACTGGCGAGGTTACCCATTGCACCAAGAGGTCGTTGAGAAGAATCTCGCGACTGCTCTATTCTTGATAATTGCTGTCATTCAGATTGATGTAAAAGACTAAGCGCGCCTCCCACGCGGTGCGTCCCCTAGCGGCGTGCCATTTCATCCTCAGCGTTTTCTCGATATAGAGCCCCTTAAAGAGAGCCCTCCTCCCTTCAAAATACGCTTTGAGGGTAGAGAGGAAAAGACTCTTGCCAAAGCGGCGGGGACGGCTGAAAAATATGAAGCGCCCAACCAAGAGAAGCTCGATATAGTGCGTTTTGTCTACGTAGCGCTCTCTATCGCTACGCAGCGATTCGAAACTTTGTGTACCGAGCGGTAGCCTATGTGCTCCTTCCATTTTCCTTACCCTTTGGCTACTGTAGAGATAACAAAAAATCAAGCGCTCTCCCAAACTCGCCCCACATCACGTCTATCCTCCACCACGGGCTGTGCGCCCACGCACCTCCCCCCTCCATACACCACACGCGCCCTCTCCACGGACTGTGGAGAAGGCGCGTGCGCTATTCTTTACTCGCTAGAGCGAGAGACTACTTCTTTGCCTTGTAAGAGAACTCGATGCAACCCTTACCTGCACGCATTGAAGAATTATTCTCCGTGTCAATCTTAGTAACCTTGATGATATATACTTCAGTGTCCTTTACTGCAACGTAAACATCATTCTCATTCACACCAGTAACCTCTGTAGAAGGGCTAGCTGCATCGAAAGCAGTCTTTGCTGCATCCGGAGTAACCGTTGCGTAATCTACAGAAACCTTTGCGAACTTGGTGCCATTACCAGTAGCATTAAGACTAGACACCTTTGCAGAGCTCCAAGCCTTCTGGAATGCACCACCATCAGTAGAAACATTCATCATATAACGGTTAGCAGCATCTCCTTTTTGCAAAGAAACCGTATTTCCATTCTTAAGGTCAAAACCACCATTAGCTGCGCCATTAGAATGGTTGATAGCACCTTTCTTTTCAGCACCCCATTCACTTTTGGGTTGTGGCGCACTACCAAAGTTAAACTTTACTTCCTTCGTAGACTCACTCTTTTCCTTATCAACAGCGGTGATAATGATCGTTCCCTCTGCAACACCCTGAGGAAGATCTTCTTTTGCAATCTTACCAGTGAAACCTAATGTTTCATCCTTGGCACTGATTACCTTCTTATCGCTCTTGCTTTCGTTATCTCCTTGCTTGTACTTCACGACAAAGGAGAGTTCCTTCATCTTCACGCCATCTGCAGGCTTAGCTGCCACGATGAGAGGGAATTTATCAGCCGTAGCGTCACCGCTCAACTCAGCCGTTCCACTCAGCACCTTAATAACTGGTGCTGCTTTCTTTTCATCCTTGTTACAAGACGTGAAAGCCAAGAGGCTTACACCAGCCAGCGCTAAAAGCGCATACTTTCCAAGATTCATCCTTACTACTGTTTATGTGTTTGGTTAAAAAGCCGTTATTCGAACTTGTGTTGGACACTGCTCGTGCCACAACGTGCCACAAAGGTAGATCTTAATTTTCTTAGAAGCAACCTTCCTCGAGTAGGTATTTCCTGCAACACCCTATCAAAATCCGCGAAAGACCTACACCACGGGGTAAACTGCTCGTTTTCGTTAGTACGAAAACCCACACTACTCTTCCCCCCGCTCACGACGCAAAAATA
>CALHZE010000203.1 GCA_938040915.1 uncultured Bacteroidia bacterium
TGGAGTAGGTAATACCGCACCTATATCTGTAATCATCATAATTATATCCCACAATATACCTATCCTCATCACTAGAAGTAGGTTTTCTCTTAACGATAAAGCTCGAAGTAACCTTACCCCTTATAACATCTATATTGAGTTTTTTTCTATTAAAAACTCTGCTGTCCCATTTATTGTCCAAACCATTATAATGCTTTTTATCATAGTAAAAGACGAACTGAAACTCTTCCCCTACATGAACGGTACTTTTTTGGAAAGGACGCAAGTATGCATTTCCATCATCATTTCTACCTTTCACGGTATATTCCTCTTGGAAATCCCAATGGTTCTCTGTTTCTAGCGTCTTGTGCGCCGTGGTAGGGTTGCCATTCGTTTCCTCAGCATATTTAGAGTTGAGGTGCGCCTCTATCCCTACGCGCAAACCATGCACAAGTTCACTCTTTTTGGCTGCCCATGCGGTCAGACTGCTGCAATAATTCTCTATGCTAAACTTCGCATCTGTAAACGAGAGGTTGCGGCACTTGGCGAGCTTCCAGCTGCCGAGGGGTTGGTTGAAGGCGGTGTGGGAGAAGATGTCGGTCATGTCCTCGACCTGCGCGACACTCCACCCCCCTACGGGCTGGTTATAGAGGGTAGCGCCCTCGAACATGCTGCGCATGGTGGTAACGCTCTTGGTGTTCCACGAGTCGATCGACTGGTTGTAAACCTTGCAACCGGCAAAGAGGTAAGACATGTCGGTGACGTTAACGACCTTGTTCCACCACGACGAGAGGTCTTGGTCAAAGGCTTCGCAACCGCGGAACATGGCGTGCATATTGCGCACAGCGCTCACATCCCATGACGAGAGGGTCGGATTAAAGAGCACACAGCCGTCAAACATCTCGCCCATGTCGGTCACCTTAGCGAGCTTACTCCCCCACTCGTTGAGAGAGGACTTAAACTGTCGGCAACCCGAGAACATCGCGCGCATATTGGTGACGTTGGAAACATCCCAATCGCTGATATCGGTGTCAAAGTTCGCACAGCCAGCAAACATATAACTCAAATCGGTCGCTGCCGCAAGGTTGGGCGTGCCAGCATTCGACGCAAAGGTCACATTAGGGCATCCATAGAACGCCGCGTGCATCGACTGCCACGCCACGTCGCCCCACTTTTCTACCGAGGCGAGGCTCGCCTTGCTAGGCATCTCTTTCATGCGGAACGCCACAACCCCCTCGGGGGCTACACTCACCTCATAAGTGTGACCGCTGGTTACCCTGATCGAGTAGCACTCAGCAGGCGAAAAGACCGTAACCCCCGCGATCGTCCCCGTTGCGCCATCGGTATTGTCTTTCCAAGTGATGGTCATGTTCTTACCATAAACAGGAATAGCGAGGTCGCCCGTAAAGTTGGGACTCCAGCGCGTAACGAAAGGTTTCAAGCCTGGGGCGGCGATCGCCTCTCCGGAGTAGTCTCCCACAAAGTGCCACTGCTTGGTGTCGATGAGCTTCTTGTGAGCCTCAAGTGCATCGCTATAGCAAAGCCCCGAGGCACCAAGTGTTACGCTTTTGGCGATGCTGGGGTTAGTAGCCCAGCCCTTGAGGGTTGCGGCATAGTTAGCCGCACTCATGCCCGAGCCACCGATCCCGAGGGTTTCACAGCTCGCGAGTTGCCAGTGGGCGAGCGACTCGTTGTAAGCCACCGCTCCGGCAAACATATCGTCCGCACGCCCGAGGTTCTGTACCTGTGTGCCCCAAGGCGCAAGCGACTGACTAAAGGAGGTAGCGCCGGCAAACATGCGTCGCATGGTACGCGCCGAGCAGACGTTCCAATTTGCCAAAGAGCCGTTAAAGCGCGTGCACCCCTCAAACATGCCATCAAAGTCCTCAACGCCACTGACATCCCAATCGGCAAGGTTATTGGTGTTGAGGGTGCTCTCAGCAAACATCCGGCGGAGGCTACGGGTAGCAAGGTAAGGACGACCGCTCGCCGTGATGGTCACATTGCAACCGGCAAAGGCCTCCTTGAGACAAACCCAATGTATAGAGCCCCATCTCTCAATCGAGATTTCGTTCCGACACCGCAACCCGTAGAACGTGTTGTGATAACTCTCTTTGCTTTCGGGGAGGGTGACTTGATAGCGCTCTCCTTCCCCTTCGTCGAGGAAGATGAACGCCGCCTTGTAGTCTCCTTGTGAGGTGTGGATGGTTTCGGAGAGCTCATACTCTCTCTCTTGTGTTGAGCCGTCGCTCACCTTTCGCCACTCCACTTTTCCGACTTTTTGGTGGGCGTAAAGGAGGAAGCCATTGGCTCTCCCGCCCTTCACCTCGACGACGAACGGGTCTTGTGCCCACGTCGCCTGCGCCAAGAGGAGCAAGAGCCCCAAGGCACAGAAATAGGGTAATATTCTTCGCATGTTTAGACCGTTAGATAGTTAAATTTGCTATCACAAGTATCTATAAAAAGTGGATTAGTAGCAAATAGACAATGCGTTTTACGTAAAAAATATCCTCCGCGGACAAGCGGTCCTAAGGGCGCGCGGCCCGTGCGGGGTCCTAAGGGCGGACGGCCCGTGCGGGCGACGAGCGATCCAACGCGGGGGTGGAAGGTAGGCGACGCCCTATCGGGCGCGAATTGCGGGCGCATCAGGTTGCGCCCATATAATCCCATATAGTTATGATTGTCAACAGCGTAGGGACGCAACGTGATGCGCCCGTCTTTTTTGCTCCCCCCCCGCTGCGGAAGATCGCTCGTACTCAGGCACGCAACGGTGCTGCGTCTGGCTTCACACGACTCGAGGCTTGGCAGGGGTTTATAGCGCCCCCTTAAGCCCATTCCCCTTCATCCGCCCACTATAGCTCTGTAAGAGCGCCTCAAGGCGACGGCGCATCCGCGCCAAACGGTCGCTCGCCTCAGGGTCTTGTAGTAAATTGTGCTGAAGGGTGTTGTCGGAGGCAAAATGGTAAAGCCCCACCGGTTGTGTGCCGTCGTGCTGGAGCACATACTCCCCTTCCACGAGCTGAAAGAGCCCGTCATAGTCACTAAAAGCAAAATGCGGCTCTCGCGGGTCAAGCATGTTATTACCAAAGGCGACGAATGGCTTTTCATATCCTAAGAGGTTGAGGAGTGTGGGCAATAGGTCGGCGTGCTGTACTGTCGTCGTCGTGTCGCGCCCTCGTAGGTCACTCCCTGGCGCATAGAGCAACATTGGGACGGCAAAGCGAAGGACCGGCGTCCGATACTGCTCGAGGAGGTTGCCAGAGGCGTGATCGGCCGTTATCACAAAAAGAGTGTTCTCAAACCACGGTTCTTTTGCCGCACGACGGAAGAAGACTCCGAGTGCATAATCGGCATAGCCAATACACTTGACCATCGGCTCGCCCTCGTCAGGGAAACGCCCTACGAACTCCTTAGGCAATTGGTAGGGGCTGTGACTTGTGACCGTAAAGAGCGTGCCAAGAAAGGGTTGTGTCATGGTGGAGAGCTCATCGGCGACGCGGCGGAGGAAGCGGTCATCCCAAATGCCCCAGACGCCATCAAAGTCGTCATCGTTGGCATACTCTGAGCGACCAAAGTAACGCTGGTATCCCGCCTGACGCACAAAGGCGTCAAAATTCATCGATCCGTTGGTGCCGCCGTGGAAGAACTGGGTCGAGTAGCCCTCTTGCGCCAGGAGCGTCCCTAGCCCACGGATATCGTTAAGCGCATACGCAGAGGTGACAAAATGCTCGTTGAGTTTAGGGAGCGAGGCGAGGAGCGCCGGCATGGCGTCTATCGAGATACGTCCGTTGGCGAATGCCTGTTCGAAACAATACCCTTTTTCAGCCAAAGAGTCAAAACTGGGCGTATAGCCGCGATAGTTAGGGAGGGTCTTGTTGAGCGAACCAATATATTGCCGCGCAAAGCTCTCGATGATGATAATCATCACATTACGCCCTCTCAGCGCTCCGAAATATGGGGCAGTGGGCGACGCCGTCTTTTCGGGTTGTAAGATAGCTTCTGCCTCGTGGTCTGAGGGAAAGAACTGGTAGTGAGGGATAGACTTTTTGCCGATAGTGCGCAGGATGCAATACGGAGTATTGAGCACTAGGGGGCGGTGCTCGATCTTGTCAACGTATGCGTTGGCGTGCCCGATGGCGAGGGGACGGAGAAAGCGCGAGAAGTTAAAGCCCCGAAAGCCACCAATCACGAGGAAAAGGGCAAGCAGTAACACCCCCGTGTGCACGGCATAGTAACGCGCTCCGCGCAGTCGCTCTAAGCGACCGCTCCACACGGGGCGTAACCGACGGTAAAGCCACACGAAAAGGGCAATAAGCGCCGCCGCAAGGAGGGTGACGTACCAGAACTCAATGAGGAGGTGTAAGAGCGTCGCAGGGCGCTCATTGGCAAACTCGGTAACGAAATCGACCGTCGTGCGCTTAAGGGTAAAGGGGAAGTAGACACAATCGGCAAGTCCTGCCATAATGCCGAGCGCATTGGGGATGTACCACGTCGCATCGACTAAGCGCTGGTAGACGCGGTGTGCACGCAACCGGAGCGGCAGGAGGCTCAGCAAGATAAAAAGCGCATTAAGGTAAACGACCGCCGCGGTATCGAAGCGCAAACCGCCATACCAGATGCTCACCCACTGCGACGCCGTAAGGTCAGGAAAGAAGGTGGTGTTGAAAAGATAAAAGAGCACGCGGGCGATAACGAAGAGCAGGTATGCCAGCCCAATACGGTAGAGGAAGACACCGAGCGGCTGCGCAAGGAGCACACGACGCATCACACAAGACGGGGTTAGCAAGATATCTGCATCCCGTCTTGCCCGACGTGGACGTGTGGCGGGAGAGTCCGTTCGAAGGAGGCGACGGGGCCCATCTCGTGGCTGAGGTGTGTGAGATAGGCTTGGCGGGGCTGTAGCTCCTCAATGAGCCGGAGGGCTTCGGCGAGGGTAAAGTGCATGGGGTGGGGCGTATGTCGCAAAGCGTTAATCACCAACACGTCTAGACCGTGGAGGAGCGCCTTGCTTTCGTCGGGGAGGTAGCTACAGTCGGTAATGTAAGCCAGCTTATCGCTCCGGAAGCCCAAGATGGGCAACTTGCCGTGTAAGACGCGGAAAGGGGTCAGGGTAATGTCGCCGATAGTGAAGGGCGTAAAGGGCTCGACGATGGGGCGAACCTCGAGCTCGGGCGCCCCCGGATAACGGAGCTCTGGCGGCTGAAAAGCGTAAGGGAAGCGTGCGCTAAGTGCCTCTATCACGCGTGGCTCGGCATAGAGCGGCATTGCGCCACGGAGTATCCAATTGAAGGGGCGAATGTCGTCGAGCCCCGCAATGTGATCGCTGTGTTCGTGGGTAATGCACAGGGCGTCAAGGTGGGTGATGCCGCTACGGAGCATCTGTTGGCGGAAGTCGGGGCCGATATCAAAGGCGATTCGCGTATTTCCGTGTTCTAAG
>CALHZE010000204.1 GCA_938040915.1 uncultured Bacteroidia bacterium
GACGCTGCATTGCCGCATCAATGTCGGCATCGGTTAGGGTCTTCGCAACGTCCTGTAAGGTGAACGCAATCGCGTACGAACGCTTACCCGCGGGGACGCCTTCGCCCTCATACACATCAAAGAGCGACATATCGCGCAATAGCTGCTTCTCTGCTCGGAAGGCTACTCCCTGCAGTGCCGCAAAGGTCACATCCTGTGCCACGAGGAGCGAAAGGTCGCGCCGTACCTCGGGGAAACGCGGTAAGGGCTGCACCTGCAAACGATCCGCTGCGGCGTAATGCGCCTCCAAGACGTCCGTGTAAAGAGTTGCATAAAAGACTGCTACCTTCACCCCAAAGCGCTTCAAAAGCTGTGGCGAGAGCTGCCCAAGACGCCCTAAAAGCACGGGTTGCGCCGCTCCCTTCCCCGCAGCCGCAAGTCGCACCTCTAGGCTATAGAGATAGAGCCCATCATCGGCACTGTGCTCTGTATATTCCAATGCACTCGGGTCGACCTTATAAGCGGCACACACCGCATCAAAATAGCCCTTTAGATGGAAGACCGACACGGGGCTCGCTGCACCTAACCACGTCGCTGGGGTAAGATCGCCCGTGAGGGTAAGCGAAAGCATCGGACGTTCTACGTAGTTTCGCAACGGCGTTGTTGCCTCAGACTTTCCGCTACCCGCCGTCCGTTCAAAGACGTGCCCCGTCTCAAAGAAGCGAAGGTCTGGACGCTGACGCGTGATGTTGCGCGCCACGGCATCGCACGCGCCAAAGACCAAGTCTTGCCGCAGCGTATCTAGGTCTGCACTCAACGGATTGAGAAGCTTTACCGCTTCTCTGGCAAAGAGCCCCTTCGCCACCTCGCCGTTAGTAAGCGAAAGCGACATAATCTCTTGAAAACCTGCTCCCACCAAGAGATCCTTCACAGCCTCAATACGCGGCGCACGATAGCTATTGCGCGAATCAAGGGCAAAGGAAATACGGTTCTCGCCGAGCGGAGGGAAGCCGCCCAAACGGAGGAGCTCCTCTACAATGTCCGCCTCGCGCGTCACATCAATCCGATAGTAAGGGACGCTCAAGTGCCACACGCCATTACCCAAGTCCTTATGCGCAATCTCCAATCCGTCGAGGATTTTCGCGATGCGCGCATCGGGCATATCATAGCCCAAACGCCCACGCAGTCGCTGCAAATCCACCTCCAGTTCGTGCGGTGTGCAAGGCGTGGGATAATAGTCTAATGCCGCGCCCTCTACCGTAGCCCCTGCATACTCCACCAAGAGCTGTGCTGCGCGTTGCAAAGAATAGGGCGTAAACTGCGGATCTATCCCCCGTTCAAACCGGAAGGACGCATCGGTATTCAAACCGTGGAAATGAGCCGTTTTACGCACTGTTACGGGGTCAAAGACCGCCGCCTCGAGAAAGATATCTGTCGTTGTATCCTTCACCCCCGAATCTAACCCACCGAAGACCCCCGCTAGGCAAAGCGGCGTCGCGCCGTCACAGATGCAGACCTCAACTTTCGCTCCTTGCCGTCAAGGGTCGTAAAGGGCGTACCCTCTGGCAACGTACGTACCGAGACGCGCCCTGTCGTAAACGCTTTCAAGTCAAAGGCATGAAGCGGGTTACTCGTCTCATGCAGCACATAGTTGGTAATATCCACGACGTTGTTAATAGGGCGCACCCCGATGGCTTGCAACGCCTCCTGCATCCATGCGGGCGAGGAGGTCACTTTCACCCCACGAAGAGTCAAGCCACAGTAACGAATACAGCGCGCCGCATCCACATCCCCTAGCGCTATTGCCCCCGTAGCGTCCGTGCCAGCCAAGGGCTTCAACGCAGGGAGTGTTGCTTTACTGGGCGAAGTCAAGTTAAGATAAGCTGCTAAATCACGCGCCACCCCATAGTGTGACATCGCATCGGCACGGTTCGCCGTCAAACCAATTTCAAAAACCGTGTCTCCCTCGCTAGGGAATAGCTCTGCTAGCGGCGTGCCCACCTTGGTGTCGGGGGCTAAAACCATAATCCCGTCGTGCGAATCGCCGAGCCCGATCTCGTCCTCGGCACACAACATCCCTTCGGAGACCTCGCCCCGCAGCTTAGACTTCTTGATAGTAAAAGAGTTCCCTTCCTTGTCCTGTAGCTTCGTGCCAATGGTCGCCACCACGACCTTTTGCCCCGTCGCCACGTTTGGCGCACCACAGACAATCTTCAACTGATCGCCCCCGACGCTCACCTCCGTACAGTGTAACTTGTCAGCATTGGGGTGCTGCACACAGCTGAGCACCTCGCCGACGACCAAGCCTTGGAAACGCTCGTCTGCCGAAGGCGTCTGCTCCTCGTGTTCCACTTCTAACCCTATGGCAGTAAGAGCCTCTGCAACACCCGTAACCTCCGGACACGGGGTTAGGTATTGCGCCAACCAGCGGAAAGATATCTTCATTACGATTTCTTGGATGTACCCGACACGCTTTTCACTTGCGTACTACGCGAGATATAGAAAAAGCCTTTTTTTTCCTTGTAGATGTGCGCAGGGTCTTGGAGGACGTAAAAGTAGATGCCATCGGCGATCTCTTGTCCACGCTCGTCTGTCCCATCCCAAATGATGTGTTTAGCGACCACGTGGTAGACCAGTGCCCCCCCTCGGTTAAAGACCGAGAACGTGATAGGCTGTGTGCTCTCCAGCTCGAGCGTGTCGTTCACCCCGTCGTTATTTGGGGTAAAGATATTGGGCATCTTAGGCGTCGACTGTGCCGCGAGGGGCTGCCCCAGCGCTCCACACAAAAGAGCCGATAAAAGAAAAGAAAGAACCAGACGAACACCGACACACATCACCATTATCCTTTTAGCCCGAGGCAAATAACCCCATGGGCAAATTTAGATATTTTTCGTGAGTCGCTGCACCAAGTGGAAATTGTTGAAGAACTCCTTCGCCACCACGCGCGCTATCGTATAAACGGGGATGGCAAGGAACATGCCCAACATCCCCGCGAGGCTTGCCGCCATAAGGAGCACGATGAAGATCTCGAGTGGGTGGGCGTGTGCACTACTCGAGTAGATGTAAGGCTGTAGGAGAAAGTTGTCTAAGAAACGGATGGCAATAAAAACCACCGCGATCAACACCAGCACACGTCGAACGGTATCGCTGTGATCCGTCACGATCGGATGCTCCGCCTCCGTATGCCCGAACGTGACCTCCTGCATGATATCCAGGAGGTAGTGCAGAATAATCGCCCCGCCACCGGTGGCCGCGCCAACCAGCACGGTGCACAGCAGAAGGTGGGCACAGCGAATCAGACGTGTTTTCATCGTTTTACATTCTAGTCGCGAACCGCAACCCTTTTTTGTATCGGAATACAGGCGGAGAACAGTCGGATCCGGTGTCGGAATGTATGCTAGAT
>CALHZE010000205.1 GCA_938040915.1 uncultured Bacteroidia bacterium
ATTTCCTTATCTTTGATCCATAAATCAGTCAACCTAGATCAGGAAAAGACAACAGAAGACTGGGAAACAGAGGTTTAAGCATACAGGCGTAGGGGTCGTTTTTATAACGGAGGGGCAAGTGAGATTTTGGTGACGGAGAGGAGTAGGTGTCTTTGAGAGGCGCTTTTTCGCATCGATTCATTATGCGCCTTACGGCGCAGGGCGTAGCATGCTGCGCCCCTACGAACCCCTCGCCCCACCTTCATCCCCGCCCGTCTAGCGTGAGAACCTCCTAAGGCAGTTCGACAAGCGCATTTTGATTCCCTGTGGTATATTCGTAACGCTTCTCTGTGCCGTCTGGAAGGAAATAATGGAACTGATAGGTCGTATTCTTTCGTAAGATAAATGTCAAAAAATCTTCTGTAGACCGTTTACCTGCGATCGTACGCCCGCCTTCCACCTGATGCCCATCACGAAAGACGTCCACATTCACCGCCACGCGCTTATCGGGAGTGAGAAGCGTAGAATCGCGATGCGTGACTTGCAGTTCTAAATACGTACTATCGGCTAACCACTCTTTCAACTTTTCCTGAAAGAGATCGACATAATGTTGTGTCACGTTAATCCCGTGTACGTAAGTGATTGTTGAATCCCAAGCTAGGGGAAAAGCGCACCCCGTCGGACGATAAGAGGTCGCATAAATCGCATGTGCCGAATCGTTTGGGTTCGCGCGCCCCGCACTCGAGAGAAACCAACTCTGGTCGAGCCCCGAGGGGTAATATTCGGTGAAATGCCACCCTCCACCAAGCCATACCTCGTTCCACGAATGGTTGCCGCGATCATCATACCAGTTTGGCGTTCCTGCCACGCGAGAGGGAATGCCCACAGCGCGAAAGGCATCGGTTAAGAGAATCGCCAACCCTGAGCACGAAGCCATATTCTGCCGCATCGACTCATAAGGACTCTGGTCAGGCTTCTCGCGCGCAGTGTCATACTTTACGCCGAGCTCTTTACAGATGTGCTGGTTGACCGTATCGATCGCCGCCGCGAGGTCGGTAACCCCATCAAGGTAACGCGCAAAGCGCTCGTAAAAGTCTTTACGCCAATTGTCGCGCCGCTCGTTGATCGAGACGTATGGGAGCACATCGTTGAAAAAGACCTCTTGGGGGATCGACGCCCCCCAAGCAAAACGCTCGCGCGCCCGATAGGCATACGCCACATTTTCAAGAAGAAAGTCCGAAGGAAGGGTGGTTAAATCGCGCTCGGGCATATAGGCGATCAGGAAGGCTAGTCCCTCGGCTTGCGTTGCCGGCACGTGTGCTAGCGCATAACGCAGCTCTGCAGCATTCCCTCCCGCCCGTAACAGCGCCGAGTCTAGCAGGGCGTGATATTGTGAGGGCACATGCGGGTAGGGCGACGACTGGCAGCTCCAGCATAAGAGGAGGGGCAATAGAAGAACGAATAGGAGAAAACGCGCACGTAGCATCTGCGGGAAGAATTAAAGGGTTTCTCCCCAAAGATAAACAAACTACGACTTCGGAGCTTTCTTGCGCAAGTAGAGCAACTGCCCGACCTCGGGCTCTTCCCCCGGCTTCATCCGGTTGCGACGGTAGATATACTTGCTCTTTATGGCATACTTCTGGGCTATCGAGTAGACGGTCTCGCCCGCCTCAACCACGTGCACGGCGTGGTTGACCTCCGCCTTTCTTCGCTTGGGCTGGATGTAGAGCTCTGTCCCCGCCGGCGGAAGGACACGCGCGGGCAGCTCGTTATACTTAGCCAGTTCCCACGGCATCATCTCCATCGCCTTGGTGAGTGAAAGATAGGTGTCGTGAGGTTGCACCACGATATATTGCACCCGATTGCGCTCATAGATCTCGTGTTCTTCCCCCATCTTGATCTCAAACTCGGGTTCTTTGGCGAGTTCGCGCTTTGTCCCCACGGTGGGCGACACTACCTCGATCTTCACCCCCGTGTCATAGACGGCGAGCCCCTCCTCCTCGATAATCCGGATGAGGTGGTCGGCATACTTCGGGTCGGTGGCATACCCTGCTTGTTTTAGCCCTCGAGCCCAACCCTTATAGTCGGTGGGGGAGAGGTCAAAGAGAAAAGCATAACGACGCGCCCCCCGCAAAAAGAGTGAGTGATCTTCAAACGAGTGGTCGGCACTCTTATAGACGCGGAAGCACTCCCCCTTTGCGTCGTCGTCTTGATACATCTTCTTGCCCTTCCACCCCTTGTGACACTTGATCCCGAAGTGGTTATTCCCCTGTGTGGCGAGGGAGCTGAGCCCGTTACGACTCTCGAGCATCCCTTGGGCAAGGGTGATGCTGGCGGGCACGCCATAGAGCTTCATCTGCTCGATGGCCATATCTTTATACTTGTCGCGATAGGCGGCGCGTTGCTCTTGCAGCTTTGACTGGGCAAAGAGCGCAAAGGGAAAAAGCCCCACGAGGAGGACGACGAACAACTCCCGTAACGACCTATCTCTCATTATATTGACTATTAGCGTGTATCGTCCCCCCTTGCTTTAGAGAGCAGCCCCCGTGAGATCGCTCTCCGACCACGGAATGGGCTACAGGCGCGTAGAATCCTCTCGGCTGTCCTTCGCGTGCCGTATCTCCTTACCTCTTACCTCCCCTTGTCGGTATTTCCTCTCCCTCTACGAGCGCTTGCACGTCGCGAATCTCTGGTGCGTGCTTCTTGATCGCTTCCACCACGCCGTTGCGTAACGTCATCGAGCTAAACGGACACGTCCCACACGAACCCAGAAAACGCACCGTTACCTGCAAGTCGTCGGAGATCGAGACCAGCTCCAGATCCCCACCATCACTCTGCATATAGGTGCGCATCGACTCGATGGCCTCCTGCACCTTTTGGGTTAATTCCGTTGATACCATTGCTTTAGTTTGTTTTTAGTTTGCAAGAAAAGTAGAAGCGAGACACGACGCGCTGGAACGACGGTTCCCCCGAGTCATGTCTCGCTCCTACGGGTTATGAGAGCTGCGCTAAGAAGGCCTCGGCGAGATGGTCAAACGCACGCGCTGAGGCGCTGTTGCCCGCCGCTAACGGGCAACCCGTGTCGCCCCCCTCGCGAAGGCTCTGCTCGATCGGGATCTCGCCTAAGAGGGGTACGCCGAGCTCTTCGGCAAGGGCGGCGGCACCGCCTTGACCAAAGAGATAGTGCTTTTTCCCATCCCCTGCGTCAAACCACGCCATATTCTCTACTATCCCGAGTATGGGCACGGCTATCGCATGGTTGGAAAACATACTGAGCGCTTTCTGCGCATCCGCCAATGCGATCCGCTGAGGGGTGCTCACGACGATCGCGCCACTCAGACGAAGTTCCTGAGTGACCGTCAGGTGTATGTCGCTCGTGCCCGGAGGCATGTCTATGAGCAAGAAGTCTAGGTCGCCCCACAACCCCATGTGGATGAGCTGCTTGAGCGCATTTGAGGCCATGGGGCCGCGCCAAACGAGCGCGTCTGACGAGGCTACGAAAAATGCCATCGAGAGCATCTTTACGCCGTAAGCCTCCACGGGTAAGATAAGATCCTCCCCCTCTTCGTTTTTCACTTCTGGGCGTTCGTCTTCCACCCCCAACATCATGGCCATGCTCGGACCGAAGACGTCGGCATCTAAGATGCCCACCTTATAGCCCTTACGCGCCAACGCGATCGCGAGGTTCACCGTGATGGTCGACTTGCCGACGCCGCCTTTTCCCGAGGCTACGGCCACGATGTGCTTTACCCCCGCAATCCCACCTTGTCGTGGCGGCAAATCTTCCGGTTTCTGCACCTCAGGCACGGGGGCGTCTAAAATGACCTCTGCGGGCGTATCGGGGAAGGTCTCTGAAATGAGACGACGCGCTTGTCGCACCAGCGAGACCCCAAACGGGTCATTGGCACTCAATGGCGCGAGCACGACACGTATCCCCTCGTGCTTCGCCTCCAACTCTCGCACAAGCCCCAACGTCACCACATCCTGCTTCCGCTCGGGGTGGGTGATGCGGCGCAAGAGTTGCGTCACCGCCTGTTCGTTTAACAAATAAGCCATCGGGACGAATTAGCGGACGGCTACTGCCTCAATTTCGATCATAGCCCCCAACGGCAACCGCACTACCCCAAACGCAGCACGCGCGGGCATCTCTTTGGTGAAATACTTCGCATAGACCCCGTTCATAGCAACGAAGTTGTCCATGTCAGAGAGGAGACACGTCGTCTTTACCACGTTGGCGTAATCAAGTCCGGCTTCCTTGAGGATAGCCCCGATGTTCTTGAGCACCTGCTCGGTTTGCGCCTCGATGCCGCCTTCTACAATCTTGCCCACCGTCGGGTCTACGGGTACTTGCCCAGAAATGTAGAGCGTGTCACCCACCATGACGGCTTGGCTGTAAGGACCGATGGCTGCGGGTGCGTTGGGCGTATTGATGATCTTTTTCATGGTTATAATCCTTTCCTACGTTTGATGGGCAAAGATACAACTCACGGCGGAACGCGCCGAATGGCGAGATCCTTTTACCTCCCCTCGCCCCTAAAAAACGGACGCATCGCGTTGCTCCGTTTTTTGTGCCCGCTTGTCGCCCGCACCGCCGTCCGCGTAAGAGCGCTTATCACTCACACGGGGCGCACACCCTTCTTTAGGAATTCCAAACCTCTTTTTTAAGAGGAAAATAGAAAGAATGGTGTTTATATATAATGGAAGTCGTCTTAAAACAGGCGTTTCTGGGCGCGTTTTTGGGTAGGTATTTTTACCTAGTTTGTACGTTCGCCCTCCCTACGCCCTCCCTGCAGCTCCCCTAGCGCCAGCACGCAGCACGTGGTGAGGGGCTAGGAGATTAAGGAAAACGTAATGGAAAAATATAAGAGAAAACGTCCCTCTCTCGGGGCGCGTTATTGTTCTCATCCTCCGCCGCTTTCCCCAGTTTTCATAACATCTTACGATTCTGCTGTTGAAAACCCCGTGTAGTATGGATTGTTTATAAATAAGCAACTACCTTTCTTTGCACTCGATTCCAACGACTGAAACGACCGACACCAACGATGAAACGGATAACGGGATTCGTACTGCTATTTTTCTTACTAACAGCCTATTGTGCCTTAGCCCAAACCAATGGGAAGGCGCGTCTTACGGGCAAGATTATCGATGCCACTGAGGGCGACGGGCTCATCGGCGCGAGCGTTTACATCGAGTCGCTCAAAAAGGGTGTCGTGACCGACCGCTCAGGACGCTTTGTCTTTGACGGGCTCGAGCCCAACCAATATCAAGTGACCTTCTCTTACATCGGTTATGAGTCGCAAACGCGTAATATAACCCTTGTCGCAGGCGAGACCAAGAAGATCACAATCGTCCTCAAAGAGGAGTCGAAAACCCTCGAGCAAGTGGTCGTGGTCGCTAAAAGCGAGGCACGCAAGGTGCGCGAGCAAGCGATGCCGATCTCGGTCATTAGTATGAACCAGCTCCAAGGGCAGGTCAGCGACATGGAGGGGATTTTAGCCAAAACCGTCGGGGTCGCCATCCGGCAAACCGGAGGCGTCGGGAGTGCCTCGCGGATCTCCTTGCGAGGGCTAGAGGGTAAGCGGATTGGCTATTTCGTTGACGGTACCTCGTTAAGTGACCAGAGCGATTTCCTTGCCCTCAACGATATCCCTGTCGATATGATCGACCGCATCGAGATCTACAAAGGCGTCGTCCCCGCCAAACTCGGCGGCTCGTCGATGGGGGGGGCGGTCAACTTGGTGCTCAAGGAGTATCCCACCCACTATGCTGACGTGAGTTATGGTTATGAGTCGTTTAACACCCATCGCCTCTCTACGGTCTTTAAACGCAACATCCGCGACTTGGGGCTTATTTTTGGGGTCGGTGGCGGCTATACCTCCTCTGACAACGACTATGAGATGGAGGTCCCCGGTCAGACAGGGCTTCGTGTGCGTCGCAAACACGACGCTTTTCAAAAGTTTATCTTCGGAGGTTCGATCAAGGCGCGCAAATGGTGGTTTGACGAAATAGAGATCGAGCCCGCCTATAGCGAAACACGACGCGAGATACAGGGGATCACCTACGACATTCGCAAGGCCGAGACCTTCGCGCGCCTATTTGGCGTTGCCTCCAAGTTTGAGAAGACTGACTTTTTCATCCCTGGGCTCGATTTCGAGCTGCATAGCGCTGTCGCCTATACACAATTCCAACTTACGGATACGGCGCAGGGATGGCATGACTGGTACGGGAATCATTACCCCTCTAATGGGGGGTGGGGTGAGCTGGCAGAGAACCGTTGGCCCTCAAAGTCTGACACTAAGAAGTTTACCCACGTTAGCCGCCTCAATCTCGAGTACCTCATCTCCCCACAACACTCCCTTAACTGGAACACGGTCTATACCCTCGCCCACGGTTACCCCCAAGACCCCCTCAAGGAAGCTACCCTGAGAAAAAAGACCGAGTATGACTCGCGGATGTATAGCATTACCTCGGGGCTCAGTTACGATTTCCGCACCTCTGGCGACCGCTTCCTCAACTCCCTTACGGGGAAGTATTACCTCTACACGATGGACACCAAGAGCGCGAATATTTACACCAGCGTCGTGAGCCCCATCGAGCTTAACAAGCAGAGCTGGGGGATAAGCGATGCTATGCGTTTCCGGTTGACACCCTCTTTCTTGCTCAAACTCTCGGGGGGGTATGATGTGCGCATCCCTGCAGAGAGCGAGCTGTTGGGCGATGGGGTGAATATCACGCCCTCGGAGTCGCTCCTCCCCGAGCGTAACGCGAGTCTCAACGGCGGGATGCTCTATGACTTGACGGGACTGCACGCGACCAACCTCCAGATCGAGTTGAGCGGCTTTTATATGTACCTCCAAGATATGATCAGGTTTGAAAAGGGCTTCCTTGGGGCGCAATATGTCAACTTTGGCGAAATGCGCTCTGTAGGGGCAGAGTTAGAGGTCAAGGCCGACGTCTTCTCGTGGCTCTATGTCTATGCCAATGCCACTTTCCAAGACCTACGCGACGTGAGAGAGCATATGGCGGCGAGCACCTTGCCCAACCCCACGCGCGACAAGCGGATGCCCAATATCCCGTGGTTGATGGGGAATGCCGGTCTCGAGTTCCACCGCGAAAACCTCTTTGGTGGCGCGGGGCAAAACACGCGTCTCTTTGCCGATGCCTCCTTTACCGAGGAGTATCTCTATGACTTTGAGGTAACATCCTTACAACAGCGGCGCATCCCCCGCAGTCTCACCTTCGACCTAGGGCTCGAACACAGTTTTCTCAATCAGCGCCTCTTCTTGTCTGCCAACGTGCGCAACTTGACTGATGCGAAAGTCCTCTCTGAGTTTAACCGTCCGTTGCCCGGACGCAATTTCGCGCTCAAAGTGCGCTACATCATGAAATAGTTTTTTTGATAAACAAAACATAAGGTTCACAATGGTTACACGTAAATGGTGTCTACTGGTCACTGCCGCACTCCTTCTCCTAGGTCTCACGGGGTGTAAAAAGGATAAAAAAGAGGAAGCAAAGTTCCCCGTCCTCAAAGAGTTGGAAGGGACATTCCTTCTTGAGACCACAGTAAAGAATCCGGATGGGCAGAGCGGCTCGTCCTACATTCAGGTGCTATCAAACCTGAGTGGCGAGCCTGAGCTCACCACAGGTATTCAGGTTGAGATGGGAGCGCCCGTCACCGTCGTCGGCGATGATGTGTATGTCCTCCCAGGGTTCGCTGGACCCTCGACCGCATTAGTAAAATATCACCGCGACGGTCTCAAACTCACCAAGGTCAGCGAGTTGCAGCTCCCGCCGATGGGCACAGGGAGTCTGACAAGTGTCGGGGGTGACAAGGCTTACCTCATGATGTACCTCTTGGGGCGTATCTGGGTTATCGATACCAAGAGAATGGAAAAGCTCAGCGAAATTGACCTCGTGGAGTATGCACACGGTGACAAGAGCCCTGAGCCTTCGGTGGGTTTCGTACGCGATGGCTTCTTCTACCTCCCTCTCTGTCAAGGCGGCTCTGACTATCTCCCTTATGCCGATTATCGTCAGGTCGACGTCTTGGTGCTTGACATCGCTACCGACAAGGTCGTTAAGAAAATTTCTGAGACCACGAGTGGGCTCTGCTTCCCTACCCGCCCTGTTTTTGACGGACTGATGTTTACTGATGAGAACAAAGACCTCTGGTTCTCTTGCACGGGTTATTTCGGTTACAACCCCGAGTATCTCAAGAATGGTTTTGTCTGCATCCCTCACGACACTCAAGATTTCGATACGTCGAAGACGTGGGACATCAGTACGACTCAGGTCGGTGGCACCAACTATAAAGCCGCAACGGTCTACAACTGTGACTATATTGGCAATGGGAAAGTAGCAGCTCAGATTGGTATCCTTGAGCTCGGGGGTAACCCGCTCACGGCGCGTAACGCAGGTGCGTGTATCGTAGACTTAAAGGCGAAGACGATCGAGCGTCTTGCTGACATCCCTTACTCCAACGGTCATAGTGGCGCTTTGCTCCGTTGGAAGGGCAAGATGTATTTTACCTCTGGTGGCGAGAATGCTGCCGGCATTTGGGAGTATGACCCCGCGACGGGTAAGGTGACCCATGTCCTCAACACGACCGCGGATATCGGTAAGATTCACGCGTTCTAATCAACGCTCTTGATTTTCAACTGTGTGCAGGGCGTATCATTTCAACCGAATGGTTTTCGTACGGACGGCGCTAAGGGCGCGCCTGCCAGATCCTCCTTTGCCCGCTTGTCGCCCGCACGGGCCGCGCGCCCTTAGCGCCGGACGCACACGGTGCGTCCGTACAAAAACCGTTGGTTGATAATGTGCGGCGTTGCCGCAAGGGCGTAGCATGCTACGCCCCTACAGGGGAATGAGGAGCTGTATTTGGTGCTAAGTTTGTACGGACGCAACGTGATGCGTCCGTCTTTTTTTTTGAAGAGGATCAGGCAGGCGCGGCGTTGCCGCGAGTTGCGGGCGTAGCACGCTACACCCCTACAGGGGAATG
>CALHZE010000206.1 GCA_938040915.1 uncultured Bacteroidia bacterium
CACGACTATCTTTAAGCGGTTACGCCCCTTTTCCAATCCACGGAACGGTTGTTTATAGTCTTGGAGCGGTTTCCCGTTAAGCGAATACTGAAGTTTCGCAACGCCCGTCATGTTGTCTTGCGCACTGAGATAAATCGTAGCATCTAACGGATAAACGGGTTTACCTTCCGCATCCTTCTCATTCGGATATCCCTGTACGCTAAGGTAATATGACGCCGTCGGAGCATCACTATCCACGATCACCATAAAGCTCTTTACGTTCCGGTTTCCGACGTTGTCATAACCAAAATACTCGATATCGTGACGACCCGAAGCCAAACCCTCCAAGTCAAACGGTGCCGAATATTCCTTTTCCCACGGATCTTTGTCTATCGCATACGCGAGATGGTGCAAGCCTGACTCTCCATCTGACCCCGAGAGACGAATCTCCGAAGTGCTGGCAATAAATGTCGTGTCGTTACGCGCATACTTCATACCACGGATTTGATACTCAATCGTCGGTCCCGTCAAGTCGACGAACACCTTGTCTATCTTCATCCGATACTCATAGAGCCCAGCACCATCAATCGTCGTGGTCGCGTTATCGGTACTATCCACCGAATAATATTTCACCGTATGCCATCCTTGGACGTTAGGCATATAGAAAGGTTCGCTATAAACATTAAACTCTCCGCCATCAATCGAGTAACGCACCTCCTTTACCCCAGAGTGGTTATCCACAGCCGTTATCTTCATCTTGGTACGGCTAGAGAAATAGAGCTTATCGCCCACAAGGAACTTATCTCCCAAGATATCTGAGATCGTGATCGGCGGGATGGCATCAACATAGAAACTAATCGTCTGATACTCCTCCTTATTGTCTGTCTTGTCTACCGAATAGTACTCCAAAGTATGCGCACCATCGGCAAGCTCCCTAAGACTAATCTTGAGCTTCGGGATATAAGTGTGCCACGCCCCCTGATCTATCCGATAAAAGGTTGAAATAACGCCACTGAGCGCATCCGTAGCCGTCAAATTGATCTGCGTGTAGGGCGTTACCGTGTTATCATTCCCAAGCACAAGACCAATAATCTCACTACGCGTTTGTGGGGGTGTGACATCAAAATTGAGCACTTGCGTCCGAACCGTTTCGCGATTTCCTACGCGGTCCTCTGCACAATAACGGATCTCGTTCTGCCCCTCCTTGACAAGTGCAATTTGCTCGTTATAAGGCTGAAAAGGCGCACCATTGAGCGAGTAATAGATAGTCTTTACCCCACTCATATAATCTTTGGAAGATAGCGTAAAAGCCGCCCCCTCGCCAAGATAACGATTAGATGTCATTACACCCTTG
>CALHZE010000207.1 GCA_938040915.1 uncultured Bacteroidia bacterium
GTGGAGCAATACGCCCCCACTGCTCCAGATTCGGTTTACTGAAAGCAATATCAAGCTTTATTCGTTTACTGAGAGTGAGTTGAAACCTGAAGTGGGGGGGATTTATAAACTCCCTAAAGGGACGGAGTTTGTGATACGCGCTAAAGGGAAACGCACTTGTGACGAGATTACAGCTCTTAAGCTTAAAAAGCAAGGGGGGGAAGAGGAGTCGCTCACTTGTCAATTTGTCGACGGTGAGTATCGGGCTACCTACCGCATCGAGGAAAACATTGACGACATTACCACCGTTGTGCGGGACAAAGAGTACACGATAAACTATGAAACGCAGATGGGTGATGTGACTCTGAAGGTCGTGGAAGGAATGGTAAGTGGTGGAGTCTTTACGACAGAAGGAGAAGTGCCCAGTGGGGCTAGACGTTCGCCCCCTCCGTGTGGAAAACAATTGCGTTTGAAGGTGACGAAGGGGGTGCGCGAAATAGAGGCGATTCTCTGTTTTTCGGCAAATTATCCGGCTGGCTTTTCGATGTCAGAGTCTCCTGCTAACTCGGGCTTCTATTCCTTCCCGCTCAATGCAGATATTACGAAGTTTGAGGTCAAGTTCAAACCCGTTATGCGCACGGTCAAGTTTAACCCTGCGGGCGGATGTGGGACGCTTAGCGTGCAAGACGATGGGGGGACGCCGCTTACTCCTATCGTCCCTAATACGTCGGCAACGTGGGAGTTTATCGTGATGAAGGTGTCGGGGATACCGGCGGGAAAGTATTTTCGTCATTTTCATGTCACCTACAAGAATGTAGGTACTAAGGATGTCTTGCACGACCCAGAGTATGCTTTTGATCCTAATGACCCTAAGTATATTGCGAAGTTGGCGCTCGATGATGATATTGAGAATATTGAGGTGGTCTGTGGCGACATCCTTTCGTTAAAGTTCACGGGGACAAATTACGAGGTCACTTTGGCTGAGGGGAAGTATATACGTAATGGGAATCTTGTCTCTGAAGTGGGGCATGTATTTCAACCGAATACTGCTGTTGGGATCTCTACGGATGCCAAAATCAATATTGCGGTGTCGGCAGCATACCCATTGCGTCCGTTAACCAAGTTAACGCTTACACATGAGGATGCCTCAACTCAAGAGTATACGCTCACGCTTGCACAGCGGGCGGTGAGTCACACGATGGTTAAGTCGGTTACGGAGATAACGCTAGATGAGCCAAATTATCTTTCTGCAACGTATGAAACGGGGGCAGGGAAACCGAAGCTCACGCTAAAGGCTGGGCAGGCGTATGATAAGAGTTCGCATGCGGCGGTTACTGTGGGGCATGACCTTCCTGCAGCTTCGTGGATCTTGAATAGTGCTCAGCTGGAGTTGAATGTTGTGGGGGTGTTGCCCTCGGCAGAGGACAAGCGCATCGCTAAGTATATCGTTAAGATGGTGGGAGGGGATAAAGAATTCCTTCCCACGACGCCCGACAAAAGTTTTGCGGTGACGGGTGATATTACGGCTATCGAGGTCGTAGAGGAGGATGACCCCGCGGTGACAGGTCCGTTTACCCTTGCGTGGAATGAGAATGCGGCGGTGTATACACTCGAGGTGACTTATGACGGCGCGACGTCGGTGGTAAATAATTTGACGCAAATCCCGAAGGGGAAGGAAGTTACCATAAAGTTAACTCTTGTTGATGCGGTTGCCGGAGAGGTAAAAAAGATTGTCCCCACGTTGGATAATGGCGTGATTGTCTCGCCACTTACGCCAACAGTTAGTGGCGGGGTGTACCTCTATAAGTACACAATGCGGCGGAACACGACGCTCCAAATCGATGCGCAGAACCATGTGACGTGGCCGGTGAATTATGTGACTCCTGCCGACCGTCGCGTATTTGTCGGGACGAGTAAGATGGAGACGGAGTCTATCCCCTCGGGATCGTCGGTGCGTGACCAAACCACGATTTACATACGTATTGACAATACGGCGCCGGATGCTGAAAACTATACGCTGAGTGCTGTTAAGGTGAACGGGGTGGCTATTACCGAGAAGGATGATATTTTTTATACCTATAAGGTGACCGCGGCAGTGACCTCTATTGAGGCGGAGTTTACCTCAAAGCCCATGTATACGGTTACTTATCAAGCCTCGCAGCCGCCGGTCTCTTTGGCTGTCAAAAAGCGAATTGGGGGGGCGATCGTTTCTTCTGGCGCTTCGGTCTTTGAAGGAACTGAGCTCGTCTTGACACCATCGGTGACGGCTGGTGGATCAGAAGACCCAATATTGGTGGTGAAAAAGGTTATGGTGATCTTTGAAGGACAGGCGCCCGAGGAGGTGAAACCTGACGCAAGTTATCAGTATCTTGTTAAGGTTACGAAAAATATTATCGCGATCACGGTAGAGACAGAGGTTGCCTCTAAGTATAAGGTATCGTTCGTCTCTGGCAAGAGTATTGTCTATCTAGTATGTAAGGATGATAAGGAGAAGACGCCGCTTCTGAATAATGCGGAAGTTGAGGATGGTACGAAAATCTTAATCCAAGTGACGTTGCGCTCGACCCCGACGGCTACGCCGCAGGAGCTTGTGATTCGTCGCAATAACCCCAATTATACAGAGGGGTCTTCGCAACCGAAATATTTCTTGGAAAGTATCTTGACTAAGGTACTCGATGATGGCGTCAATACCTACTACTGGTATGTGGTGCATAGCGATGTGACTATTCAGGCCTATTTTGAGGAGCAAGACTTGCCGCTTTTGAGTTTTTGTTTCGCGAGCAAGCCAGGGGAGTATACTCTCGAGGCACGTGTCGGAAGCCCGAAGGGAAAGGAGCTTGTTGAGGGGCAGATTTATAATTATCCGTCAGGGACGCTCTTTTATGTGAAGGTGACTTTAGATCCGTCGAAGCCCAATCATCGAATCTCGCATACGTTTGTCAATGGCATGGAAACGAATCTAGAAAAACAGGGCGATTGGTATGTTGTGCCGTTGCGGGGTGATATCTTAGATATATCGTTTGAGTTGAAGGAGATCGCTTCGTCGATGTCGTTGCTTACTTATAGAGACCCTGTGGGGGCAAAGCTTGAGATTTACAATCAGGGGCAACTTGTCCCCAGTGGTGCGCAGTTACCGCAGGGGACGGAACTGTTTGCTGTGGTGAGTCGACCGGGGAGTGAGTGGCGTTTCTCGATGCTCACTGTGAATGGGGTGGTGAGTCTCCCGCCCTTCCTTTCGCAGAAGAGTGGCAAGACGGGGATGCTCTTTAAGATGAGTCAGGCGTTGGAAACAGAGGTGGTTGCATATATTGCCACCCCGTTGCCAGAAGAAGAGCAACCTTATTACATTACGGTGGAAAAACCGTTGTATGGGTCGCTAAAGTTGCGTCGTCTTCCAGATTCGAAAGACGTGATCAATTCGGGTGAAACGAAAGAGGCGCGCGCAGGAGAGAAGTTTGAGCTTAATGCACAGTATACGGACAAGAGTTATGAGCTTGTGAGCAACTCAATCGAGAAGTGGATTACGACAGACCCCGTCTTGCATACGCCCGTCTTTACCGTGCCTACGTTACCTCCTGGGGTTCACCACATTCGCGTGGTGGTGGTGTATGCGCCCGTGCGTCCAACGTTCCGGATCTCGTGGGAGCAGACGAGTGGGGGAGTTGTGTCAGCAGAAAATACTTCGGATAACAACTCGAATGTGCCGCTCTACGCGAAAGTGCCGCAGGGAGATTTTGTTCGTTACAGGCTCGTTGCTGACGCGGGGTATCGCATCAAGCAGTGTGTGGTGAATGGCGAAACGGTGGTTACGGGTACGGTTACGAGCTATGAGTCGGTTTTCCGTATGGAGTCAGACCTTTCGCTTATCGTTTCCTTTGAGCCAGACCCGACTAACCCCAATAAACCAGATGACCCGAATGATAAGCCGAGTGCGGTGGATGAGGTGTCTGAGTTGGCTGGTGTGAGCGTCGTGCCTAATCCGTTTACCACGCAGCTTTATTTGCGAGGGAATGTGCTCTGTGATTTGCGATACGAGTTGCTTGATGCGCAGGGTGTGTTGAGATTGCGTGGTGAGCTCTCACAAGAGCCCATTATCCGTACGGAGTCGTTGGCGTCGGGTCTTTATCTCTTGCGCCTTGTGATGCCCGATGGTCGCAGCAAGACCTATCGGGTGGTGAAGTAGGGTTGGGGATAATTAGGACGACGGCGCGCCTCGCGGAATTGTGGCAAAAAACAAAAACGGACGCATTACATTGCGTCCGTATATTCCTCTCCCTTAATAGTCAAAAGTTTTTGTGCGGTTTTAGCACGTAAACTCTCCTATAAGGTGCGAGAATTGGCGTTTTGAGACACTCTCGTAAAGAGCAACTCACGCAGCGCCGCCATGTTTGTGCCTTGG
>CALHZE010000208.1 GCA_938040915.1 uncultured Bacteroidia bacterium
AAATATGTACTCAAACAACAGCCCGATGTATGGGTTATTTTTGAGCTGGCAACCTTTGGGACGCTCTCAAAGATATACAAGAACCTTAACCATCAACTACCCGAAAAGGCTAGAATTGCCAATGAATTTGGGCTCAATCTGCACAATGAATTATCAAGTTGGTTGGAAGCTATTTCTTATTTGAGAAATAGCGTTGCGCATCATTCGAGAATATGGGGCAGGAATATGGTGAAACGTCCAATGAACATCAAGAATCCAAAAGGGATTTGGTTGCGAAATCCTCTTCAAGAAGCTGCAGAGAAGAAACCATATTTTGTGATTACGGCAATGCTTTATTTGTGTGAGGCTATTGGTGCTGGAAATAGTTACAAGAAAAAGGTTATCGCTTTGGTGAAAGAGCATCCGCAGATACCCATTTATAGATTAGGATTTCTTGACAAATGGGATGAAGAACCTATTTGGAAAGAGAAGTAAGCACGGTGGAAGTATCCAAGAATGAGGAAATTTTATACCATTTCCCCCCCTGAAAAAATGACTTTAAAGATACTGTTCTAAGAGTACGTCCGCCGTTAATCGCATGTCGTGACGTCTCTACTTCCAGCTCGAGGGGAAGAAGATAAGCAACAAGCCGAAGATTTCTAGACGCCCGAGGAGCATCAGAAGCGTCGAAATCACGCGCCCTAAGTGCGAAAGGAAGGAATAGGAAGCAAACGAACTGAGCGTACCTACCGCTGGCCCGATGTTGCTTATCATCGTGAGGGCAGTCGTGAAACTCTCCTCCAGCGAATCAAAACTAAGGGAGAAGTAGACCATAGCCAACAAGATAAGACTCAGGTGCAAGACGAAGTAAATAATTGCATTCTGAGCTATCTGGTTCTCTATGTGCAACGACCCCACGTGGATCGGGATGACCGCCTGCGGATGACGCTGCTTCAAAAAGACAGAGCGTACCGTAGCACCAATAATCGCAATGCGGTCTATCTTCATCCCCCCCGCCGTCGAGCCTGAACAGCCCCCCGAGAAGGATAAGAGTATCAGAATTAGGGAAGTAAAGATGGGCCAACCGAGCGACTCGCCTGCCGCAAGACCCGTGGTCGAAACTATCGTCGTTACCTGAAATGCCGCCTTACGGAGCGCCTCTAGCCCCCCCATACCATACTGCAGGGTGAGCGAAAGGAAAATGAGGAAAGTAGCCCCCAGTACGACGCCTGTAAATAGCCGTACGATAGGCGAACGAAAGACCGCCCGCCAACGACCCGTAAAGAACCCCGTAAAAAGCCCAAATAAAAGCCCAAAATGAAGGCTTGAGACAAACATCCCTAGGGTGAGTATCCACTCCGCTGTGGGGTTGTTATACGCTGCTATGCTAAGGTTCTTTACCGCAAACCCCCCCGTTGCCACGGTCGACATCGCTAGGTTGACTGCGTCAAAGGTGGGGATCTTGACCCACACGAGCCCCGCAGTGAGGAAAACGATGATGCTGAGGTAGGTCGTTGCCATGACACGCAACATCTTCTTGCTGCGGTATTTAAAGTCGTTGCGCGAGAGGGAGGAAACCTCGTTGCGCGAAAGGGTCATTTGGGCGCTCCCCATCCCTGGTAAGACGACCAAGGTGAAGACGACCACCCCCATCCCCCCAAACAGATGGGTAAACGAGCGCCACAACAGTAGACTCGGGGGGAGCGCCTCGACGTCGTCAAGGATGGTCGCCCCCGTGGTCGTGAAGCCCGAAACCGACTCAAACCAAGCCGCCGAAAGGTTAAACTCGCCACCCCAGAGTACGTAGGGGATCATCCCAAAGAAGCAGGCCGCGAGCCAGCTGAAGACCACAATCGCATAACCCTCGCGGCTCGAAATGGAGGGCTCGGCTTTGACAAAGACGAAAGGGAAGACCCCCACGAGCGTGGTAATGAGCATGCTAAAGAGCAGGGGGATGCGCCCCGAGTCGTTGTACACGAGTGCGACCACGAGGCTCATGAACATGAAAAAGGCTGTCACTAAGACAATCAACCCCACGTAACGAAGCACCACGTGAGGACGAAAAGTGTAAATGCCGCCGCGCATGGAAAAAACGGATGAGGGTTAGTCGTGGGAGAGAGGAGGTCGGTCTTGCGCCCGATCTTGTGTGCGCTCCTGTATCCGTTCTTGGGTTCGCTCTTGGACGAGCCGGTCGACCGCCCGACGGAGCTCCAAGATCTCGTCGTCAGAGGAGATGGGCACCGATTGGTAGGTATGGAACTTCTGGTAGCGGCGGATGCTCTCGATGATCTGTTTGATGGGTGCCACGAAGTAGTGGTTGACGAGGTAGGAGAACATCAGCATAAAGAGCAAGCCCACGATGATGACAATCACCCCAGGACGCAGAGCGCGGTAGGGGGCGTCTTTAAGAAAGGCGAGGGCTTGGTAGAGTCCCTTTTCGTTCAATTCGCGTACGCGCGAAAGCTTTTTCAACAGCTCGGGGTAGAGCCCCTCGACAGACTCGTGAAGGGGGGATTGGTGTCGTTCGTAGAACGCGAGTCGCTCGGTTAGGGCGGCGCAATAGTCTTCGTAGACGGTGTAGAGCGTGTCGAGCGCCTCCCGCTCGTGGGGGTGACGGACGTTGTCGGAAGCGAGGTCGAAGTTCTGTTCAAATTCCTTCTTGGCGCGTTGGAGTAGGGAGTGCTCGTAGGTAAACTCGTCGCGTGTGGAGTTTTTAGAGAACTCGGCGACGCGGTTGAGGTCGCTCAGAGCCAGCTCCATGCTTTGGCAATAGACGACGCTGCGGTAGCTGTCGTCTAGCAGCTTGTTGATGTTTTGCGCGAGGAGGGCGATCTCGTGGCTCTCTAGAAAGGCGTAGATGATGGAGACGGCGGCGAGAATCACGAATCCGAAGGTGAGTTTGCCGCGAAGCCCCAACCGGATACTGGTTTTTAGCAAATTGGGTAACCTCATCGTGTGTCACATGCTGGTTGAGGCAAAGGTAGTGAATGCGGGGGTTTTCCTACCTTTGCCTAAAGGTTTAACGGAGTCATGGTGACAATCATACTGCTGGTATTGATGCTCCTGAGTGGGGCATTTGGGTTCTTGATGCGTAGGAACAAACCGCTTATCTGTCTCGCGGGGCGGACAATCTCCTACGTGGTCTATGTCCTGCTGTTGGTGATGGGGGTGGTCTTGGGGAAGAATGACGAGCTCTTTGCCAAGCTCCCCAGCGTGGGGTTACAGAGCCTCGTGATAACGGTGTTTGCACTAGCGGGGACGATCTTCTTTGCGTGGCTCTTCGGGCGCTATGTGATGCGAGGGCATGACGCCGTCATACGGACGCCGCGTGATGCAGCCGCCCAACAAGAGGCGTCCTCTTCTGTAGAGACGCAACGTGATGGGTCGCTATCAGGCGTTGCCGCGGTTTCCGCCCCTCAGGGCGGGGGTGTGAAGAAGATCCTCGAGAGCCTTTCGTTCCTCGGCATCTTCTTGGTGGGTGTGGTCTTGGGTCACTTCTTTGCAGAGCATGTCGCGTTTGTGACGAGCGACATTATCGAGTGGTTGCTCTATGCCCTCATGATTTGTGTGGGCACTAGCACGGGGGGCGAGGAGGAGACGCTTCGCTCGTTGCGCGGGATGGGGGTGCGTCCGCTGCTTTTGCCCATCTTTACCGTGGTGGGGACGGCACTCGGGGTGCTGCTTGCGCTCCCTTTCTTTTCTGATCTTACGCTTAAGGATGTCCAACTCGTGGGGGCGGGTTATGCTTACTATAGCCTCTCGAGTGTGATCATCGGCGCCGAATATAGCGAGCTTATTGCCGCGGTCGCCCTCGTGTCTAATATCATTCGCGAGCTTTCGACCATTATGTTAGCACCGCTTTACGTGCGCCTCGGAGGTTCTTATGCCCCTATCTGCACGGCGGGGGCGACGAGTATGGACACGGTCTTGCCCTTTATCTTGCAGGCTACGTCAAACAAGTATGCGGTTGTGTCGGTTTATCACGGCATCGTGTTGACCTTTTTTGTACCCTTTGCTGTGGCGTTTGCGTTACTCTTACCGTAACGATGTGTTGCGAGGGATTTTGGCTCGGTCTGGGGGCGTTTCTCATGGTGGGGCTTTGTCACCCGCTTGTGATCGCGGTGGAGTACTACTTGGGGCGACGCGTCTGGTGGGTGCTTCTGTTGCTGGGGCTGGGTGCTTTCGCAGCCTCGCTTTGGCTGACAGGGTGGCTCTCGTTGCTCTTAGGCGTCTTGGGGGCTTGCTTTTCGTGGAGTACCCTCGAGCTCTTCTGGCAACACCAACGTGTGGCACTCGGGAGGGCGCGACGCAATCCGCGGCGTCCGGCATCCTATTACCAGCTTTCTAGCGAGAACTCTTTTGAGAAAGATGTCGTTTGAAGGGATCGTATTGGGCGGAGCAACTGTGGGGATTATCGCCCTCTCACGCTGGGCGTGTATCAAAGGCGAATACTACTTCGGTAAACGGCTCTGGGTGGCTTTCTTGATTGTAGGGCTTGGGTGTATCGCGAGCGCCCTGTGGGTTGACCATCGTCTCCTCTCGGCGGTGTTGAGTATTACGGGCTTTTGCTTGTTGTGGGGGATTGGCGAGATCATCCAGCAAGAGAAGCGTGTGGCGCGTGGGTGGTTTCCCGCTAACCCGCGGCGAATGAAACCGAAACAATAAAAACACAATAGCCATGACAGAAAGACGAGTGGCAGGCGAGAAACGCGAATTCCGCGTATTGTTGTTGGCGGCGATGCCCAAAGAGTATGACCTCATATTGCCGTGGTTGGAACAGCCCCATGCCTTAGCGTCGTTTGACACGACCGCATACGTGGGCTCGATGGGCGAGGCGGAGTGTCTGCTGGTGATGACGGGGATCGGCAAGGTGAATGCGGCGTTGCGTGCCTACCAGGGGCAGTTGCAGTTTCAGCCCAACTTGGTCATCAATGTGGGGGTATGTGGCGCGCTCAACCCAAACTTGAGTCTCGGGAGCACGGTGCTCAGCAATGCGTTTGTTTATCACGACGTATGGTGTGGTGAGGGCAATCTGTATGGGCAGGTGCAGAACTTACCAGCGGCTTACGAGGTGCCGAGCGACATCTTAGAGACGTTTGTGCGCACGAGTCCAGATCTCCGTCAGGGGCTTTTCACGAGTGGCGATTTCTTTATGCCAGAGGGGTGGCAACTCGAGCGTCTTTTCGAGCATTTTCCCGAAGCCTGTGCGGTGGATATGGAGTCGACGGCGATAGCGCAGGTATGTTACCTGCATGGCTTGCCTTACTTTTCGCTACGTGCGGTGAGTGACTGCCCCGTAGAGGCACTGCATGACTCAGGTGTTCGGGTTGCACGGCAATATGCCGACTTCTGGGACGACCCTCTTCCCGCTTTCCAGCGCATGGAGGCGCAGCTACGTGCCTTCTTTGAGGCGTTTAGAAAGGAGCGCTAAGGGGGGCTGATAGAGCCTCTCTGGGCTGTACGCCCTTAGCGCCTTTTTCGTAACTTTCGCAAGAAATAGACGATAAAAGAATGGCTGTTAAGCGTACAATGCCCGTGGGCGAACAGAGTTTCCAGAACCTGCGTAAAGACAAGGTTCTGTACGTGGATAAAACGCCCTATATTCGCAGAATCCTTGAACAGGGGAGGGTTTACTTCCTGAGTCGTCCACGGAGGTTTGGCAAAAGCCTCCTTCTTTCCACCTTCGAGGCTTACTTTCGAGGACGAAAAGAACTCTTTAAGGGGCTTTATTTAGAACACGCTGAGCTCGAGCTTGCCGCTAAAGAGGAACGTGAGGCGTGGATAGAGTACCCTGTGCTTTCTTTCTCATTGAGCTCTGAGCGTTTTGTCAACGAAGAGTCGCTTTATAGCATCCTCAACCGTCAACTCGCAGTATATGAAAAACGCTACGGACGTGAACCTGAGGACGATACCTTAGCTGCTCGCCTCACAGGTTTGTTGCGTCGCGCTTGTGAACAAACAGCGCAACAAGTAGTCTTTTTAATGGACGAATATGACAAACCCCTCTTAGCAACCCTTCATCGAGAGGAACTGCACCAGACCTACAAAGAAATATTACATGCGTTCTATACGGTTCTCAAAGGAAGCAGCGACTACCTCCGCTTCGTCTTCTTTACGGGCGTGACGCGATTTGCAAAGGTGGGCATCTTCAGCGGACTCAACAACCTGAACGATATCAGTATGGATGGCGACATGGCTGGGCTGTGCGGCATCACTGAGGCAGAACTCAAAGCTAATTTTGCCCCTGAGATCGAGGCGCTCGCAACAAAGTTAAAACGCTCGCGCGAGGAGACCCTAGCACTCCTTAAGCAACGCTATGACGGTTATCTGTTTACGGAAGATAGTGACGTTTCGGTCTACAATCCCTTCAGTCTGTTGAGTGTTTTCCAAAAGAACAAGCTAAACAACTATTGGTATTCGACGGGGACGCCCACCTTCCTCGTTGACAAATTGAAACAGTCGCGTCAGTACATCCCTAGCTTTACCCACGGGGTCGTCATCCCAAAGCTGTTTATTGAGAATTGCAGTACGGAGTCGCAAGACCTTGTCCCCATACTCTTTCAGGCGGGTTATCTGACAATCAAAGACTACAGCCCCGAGAGTGAAACTTATTTACTCGGCTTTCCGAATGATGAGGTAAAGTATAGCTTCCTTGGCAACCTACAGCCCATCCTCGCTCCCCTTAATTACTCAGAGACGGGGGCTGCGGTGTGGGAGTTTCAAAAAGCGATTGAGACGGGCGAGGTGGAGAAGATGATGGCTAAGATAGAGTCTCTCTTAGCGGGTGTCCCTTATGATAACATCAACGATGCACAGTATCGCGAACGCGATGCGCAAGTAGCGCTCTTTTTCATCTTTACGCTGCTTGGGCAATTTATCGAAACCGAGGTGCATAACAACAAGGGGCGTGCGGACATCATCGTACACACCGCCGAGGCGATTTACATCTTCGAGTTAAAGATCTGGAGTGCGGGGACGCCCGACGACGCCATTGCGCAAATCAAGGCGCAAGGTTATGCGACGCCCTACCAAGCATCGCATAAAAAGCTGCTTTTGATTGGCATCTCTTTTGATGAACAGAAGCGGAACATCGGCGCTTGGAAAGTAGAGGAGGTGGGTCGGTAACAGTTAATTACCAAGGCGTGGCGTTGTCGCGAATTACAGGTGTCGTACGGCTATGCCTTCGAGTGATCTCCCCCTGCGGGGCGCGAGGACAACGGCTTAATTTTTGTATCTTTGTTTTTGCTAAGGAGGCGAGAGTGTTCTCTTGCTTTTAGGTAGAAGTGAAATGAAACCAAAACGAATATGAAGAATTTGTTACGAAGGATGCCCCACACGGCGTGGGTTGTGGCGTTGCTTACCCTCTTCTTTGCGGGAGCGAATACCGCGTGGGGGGTGAAGATAACCTTTGATGCAGCTCCTGCGAACGGGACGGTAAAGGTGCAGTGGGCGAAGTATGGTACTAGTACTTGGCTAGATGATTACAAGGGCGCTCCCATCACATCTGGGCTTAATATCTCGAACGCAGGTAAGTTCCGCTTCATTGCTACTCCTGCTTCTGGTTATAAGTCGATAAAGGAAGGGGAAGACAAAACTTGGAAGGTGAAGAAAACGGCGAATGGTGTCGAAATTACATCAGGGGTTGTGGCGACACTTGACGGTAACGTCCTCTATGTTGAATTCCCTGCTTCTGGTGGTGACAAGACTTTAGAAGTCTCTTTTGTAAGCGCAGCGGGTCCTAAGCCAAAGTATAAGGTTTTCTACAAGAATGAGCTAGATGCAGAAGGGAACTTAAAGACCAACGGAAAGCTTATTGTAAATCAAGGGAATACCGTCGTAGCTGAAGGTACAGAAGGGGTGGAATTTGAAGAAGACACCAATTTTACGTTCACTCTACAGCCAAACACGGGGTATCAGTTGGAGCATGTAAAGGCTAAAGAGGGGGCGTCAGAAGCGAAGGTTATTGACCACACGAAGCCTTATATTCTGAAGTCAGATGTTACCTTCACCGCTTCTTTCAAGAAAGCATTTACCGTAAACTACGAGTCTGCACTTCAGGGTGGCGATTTCTTTATAGAGAATGAAGCGGGCGAGGAAATACGCCCAGGAACGAAGGTCTTTGAGGGAACAAAGCTTAAGGTTTCCTACGGTGCAAAGACGGGGTACGAAATTGCTTCGGTGACTAAAAAAGAGACTGAGGATACTGAGCCAGTGGAGCTCCCAATCGCTACGATAATCTCTTACAAGCTTACCCTCAAGTCTGACGTAACGTTTGCTGCGACCTTCAAGAAGCTAGAGGTGAAGCTCACCATCGGTTCTTACCTTGCTGGGGCAGACGGCAAGCAAGACCTTGTTGAGGTGTGGTACAACGGCGAAAAACGGCTCGGGGATAACGATAATGTCGTAAAACTCCCCTACAATGCGCTCGTCACCATCAAACCTATTGCCCCAGAGGCGCTCAAGGGCAAGTTCGCTGGGTGCTCGCTTGGGAATATCCTGTTGACAACGACCAATGCGTTGGGTGTGGATGTGAACCGATACCTCACGCCGTCACAAACCATCCGGCTGCGTGAGAATGCGACCGTTACAGCTACTTACGGCAAAGAGGTGACGGTAAAGCTCCCCACGCTCGAGCACGGGACGCTCACCGCAAAGCAAGGCGAGAAGGTGGTAGCCGATGGCGATAAGTTCGTCGAAGGGACGCTCCTTCACCTCACCTTTGCGCCGGCAGAGGGCTATAAGCTCAAACATGCGCTTATCAACGGCGAAGAAAAGACCCTCAAGGGGCTCAAAGCCACATATACAATACAGAAGGGCACGAACAACGAGAGCACAATCGCCGCAGTCTTCGAAGCGAAAGCAAAGTATAAGGTTACTTATACGGGTGCGGTCGAGGGCGGCACATTCACTGTGAAGAACGCTAGCGGTATCGTAGCCCCAGGCACGGAACTCTATGAGGGGACGGAACTGACCTTTGAGGTGAAACCTGCGGACGGGAAGGTGATCGACACGTTTAGAAGGAAGTTTAAGAAGGCTGACGGCTCTTTTGACGAAGAGCCAGTTTCGCCGACATCTACCTACTCCTTAGATATGGAGCTGGAGTTTGTCGCCACGTTCCGCGCTAAGAATCAGTATATGATCACTGTCAATGTGCCTGCCAATGGGACGCTCGAAGTGATGGCTGATGGCACGAAGGTCATCAGCGGTCAGAAGTATGACGAAGGGGCGAAATTGACGTTTAAAGCCAAGGCAAACGACGAAACCAGCAACAAGCTGGTGAAGGTCTATGACGAGGGCTATCCGCTAGGCTATCTTCCCGATGGAAAGCTATTGACTGGCAATATGGTGATTACGGCGCTCATCCGTCCGTTCAACAACCTGAAGGTGTATTACGAAACGCTCGCGGGGGTACACCTCACGCTGAAGAATGAGGCTGGCAGCGAAGATATTGCTTCGGGTGCAACCGTGCGCGAAGACTCGAAAGTGAAGTTCGTTCTTTCTAACGAGCATTATGACTATGTCTACCTCTCGGCAAACGGTACGGATATTGAGAATCCGGGCGATCTCTTCACGATTACCGAGAACATGACTTTTGACTATGCGGTAACCAAGAAGCTTTATACCGTTAACTATGAAAAGCGCGCGACAGGTGCTCATGGCGAGTTGACCGTAAAGGTGAAAGACGGCGACGAGGTCGTTTCGGGCACGAAGTATCCGTATGAAACCGAGTTCGTTTTCGAGACCAAGGCTGACGAGAACTACAAACTGGAGAAGATCACTGTCGATGGCGAAACCGTTACAGCTCCCTATAAGCTGCAAAAGGAAGTGACGTTTGTGGCGAACTTCGTGGAGAAGAGCAAGCATAAGGTAAAGTATACTGCGAACCCAGAACACGGTACGCTCGAGGTGCAGCGCTTGATGGCAGATGGGTCAAAGAAGAAGGTAGACCCCGATGAAGAAGTGTATGAAGGGACGGAACTCTACTTTGTTACCAAGCCCTCTGAAGCGAAATATGCGCTAGATAAGCTCCAAGCAAACAACGTAGATATTAACCCCACAGCGCCTTACATCGTCACTGCAGAGGTCGAGTTTAAGGCGATCTTTGGTGACAAAAAGTTGAAGGTGCGTCTCTATGCGCCCGACGGGGTCGAAGTGAAAGTGCGCGACGATAAAGGAACGGAGGTAGTGCTCGACCAGACCGAGCTTACAGCTGGCGCGAAGCTCACCATCCAAGTCACAAAGACGCCTGATAACGTTGGGGTGAAGAAGATAACCTTCTACAACAAGGAGATTACCGAGACGCTTAAGGATGGGGTTTACACTGCCACCATGGGCGATGAGTTGGCTTACATCGCGATCTTCCTCAATCAAAAGTATGACATCACGCTCCCGACCCCATTGCCTGACGGCGTCACGAAGATCGACGTGAAGGAAGGCAATACGCTCATTGCGGCAGGCACGAAGGTAGAAGAGGGGAAGAGCCTGACCGTAGAAGTGACGACCGACCGCACCATTACCGCCATGAAGTTGGGCGACAACGACGCCGAGCTCAAGGACGGCAAGTGGACGGTAGTGATGCCCGCGGCTGATGCCGAGCTGAAGCTGACGTTTAAGGCGCGTTTCGCTATCAACTTTACTGCAGAAAACGGTTGGGAGTTGAGCGTGAAAGATGGCGACAAAACCATTAACAGCCAAGATCTGGTAGAAGAAGGGAAGACTCTGACGGTCACGGTGAAAGTGCCAAACCGTACGGTGAAGTCGATAACCCTCGGTAGCAACACGGTAATGCCGAAGGCTGACGGCTCGTTTGAGGTAGTGATGCCTGCCGAGGTGGTAGCGTTGACTGTCAATCTGGTAGCGCAGTTCAAGGTCGGCTTCTATAACAATACGCCGGAAGGGGTTACTTACGAAGCCTTTCTCGCAGACGGCACGACCAAGTATTTCAACAACTCGCTCATAGATGCCGGCTCGAAGCTCTTGGTGAAGGTCACCACGACGTGGACGGTTGTGGGCGTAACGTGTACAACCGCCTCGGGTGCTACTATGGATTATGAGACCGCGAACAGCAACGGTCTCTATGAAATAGAAGTCCCTGAAGAAAACTCAACCCTTGCAGCGAAGTTGAAACCTCACTACACGCTCTCTTATACCGAGGACGATGTCATTAGTAAGGTTGAGGTGAAATATAAAGGAACAGAAACCAAAATCGCAAAGGGTGCTGAGATTGAGCAAGGGAAGGAAGTGACGATCTCCTTTACTTCTAAAAAAGAGGTGGCAAGTATCTCTTTGGGGACAAGCACGATAATCACCCCTGTGAAGAAGGAAGATGATGGTTTTGGTGAGTTCAATTACACGTATGAGGTGACGGTGAACGGACCGAACGCAACGCTCATTATTACGACAAAAGAGAATGCGCTTACGCTTACGGTTAAGACCGACGAGAGCATTGTTGATGGTGACGTGGTTTACACCACCGAGCCTAGTGGAGAGATACTTAAGGCGCTCGGTAAGGGATCGAAGGTGACGCTCCATGTGACCAAGATTAAAGCGGGGTATACGCTTAAGGCTACGTCTGCTGATGTGGCAAGCGTAACGCCGACCGAAGTCGTTACGACACCGAAGGATATCGCTGTGACGATGGGCGAAACGTCGGCGACGGTAACGCTTTCGCTGATCCCCTCTTCTTATGTATTGACGATCCCCAGCGACATTGAGGGGGTTACTTTCGCAGTAGTGACCAAGACCGATAACACGCCTGTGGTTACTGGGCAGAAGTTTGTGGCAGGTACGGCATTCGTTGTAGACGTGACGGTGGCAGCCGGTGCTTCGCCCGTGAAGTTCCTTACGGTAAACAATGATATCGTAGCTAAGGGGGCTGACGGTAAGTTTGCCTTTACGATGCCAGCTAAGGAGGTTACGCTCGGCGTGATTCGAGAAAACGAAGTACAGAGCCACGTGTTGACTTTCGCCGCAGAAACTGACGAATATAAGTTGACAGTAAAGCAAGGCGATACCCAGTTGAGTGACCAAGCGATGGTAGAGGTCGGGAAGCCGCTCACGATAACCGTTGAGGTGAAAGACGGCATCGCGAAGAAGGTGAACGCCGTGAGAATCGGCTGGAGCTCGGCTACCTCGACCGATGGTGTGACGTGGACGGGCACGATGCCTAATGAGGAGGCGACTATTGTGGTAACACTCGGCGATTCGAAGCACGTCCTCACGTTCCCCGAGACATCGTCCGAATACAGCTTAATCGTCCGCCAAGGTGGTAATGTGTTGAAAAATAAGGCTCAAGTAGAGACCGGTGCAGAGTTAACGATCGCTACAACGGTGTTCTCTTCGGTGGCGAAGAAGGTCGCGAAGGTGATGGTAGGGAGTGCTGTGGCGACCTCTGCTGACGGCGGTCTTACGTGGAAGGTAAATATGCCCGACGAAGACGCGACTATTACTGTTGAGCTCAAAGAGGTGAAGCGTCTCTTTACCTTTGCTGATACCGATGACTACACGGTAACAGCTACCAAGGATGGTGTGGCGTTGACCTCGCCCGCCGAGCTTGACGCTAAAGATAAGGTAGAGCTGACCATTACCTTGAAAGAGGGGGT
>CALHZE010000209.1 GCA_938040915.1 uncultured Bacteroidia bacterium
CGCCTTCGCTACGCCTTCGCTACGCCTTCGCTACGCCTTCGCTACGCCTTCGCTATGCCCTCGCTATGCCCTCGCTACGCCCTCGCTATGCCCTCGCTACGCCCTCGCTAGGCTCCCCCCGTCCTTTTCCCACCCCATTCTCGCTCGCTTAGTTTCCCCCGCCTATATTTTCCCAGAGGTGTTATTTTTGCGCTTCCACGTCTTAGGTTTTTTCCGCTCGAGCGGGAGGGGGCTGAAAGGCAGACGGAGACAAGGGTCGTTTAATTTCATTAACAATTGTGACCTATACCCGAGAAGCAAAGCGCGTCTATTGTTCGTAACTTGTCTAGATTTTGATTCTTTTTTATATTGTTTTCTGTTACCTTTGATTGTACTAAAGACTCGTATACTTACGCCATGAACCAAGAATTAAGCAACCTTTCCGAGAAAGCCCTCATGGATTGGGAACTCGTGCAACGGGCTTGCAATGGCGATGAGGAAGCGTTTCGCGTCCTGCATGACAAGTATCGGAGTAAAATCTACTATCTCGTCCTCAAAATCGTGAACAACCCGACCGATGCCGAAGATGTGACCATCGAGGCTTTTGGGAAGGCGTTCAAAAACATCAACCAGTACGTACCGCGTTATGCCTTTAGCTCGTGGCTCTTTAAGATAGCCACCAACAACAGTATCGACTACTGTAGGCGGAAGCGATTACTACAGAAAGACTATGAGGACGTGAACGGGGATACGACGGCGAAAGAGAACCTTGTGACGGCGACCGCGCCCGACCCAGAACAGCAGATGATACGCGATCAGAACATGCAGCGTCTCGAACAGCTCGTCACCACCTTGCGTCCACAGTATCAGCGCCTAGTGCGCCTGCGTTATTTCGAAGAGCTCTCTTACGAAGAGATCTCAGTCAAACTAGACCTCCCGATGGGAACGGTCAAGGCACAGCTGTTCCGAGCTCGGAACATGCTCCAAGACCTCCTGCGTGCGTCGACCGACGGCGAGTTCCATGATTTTTAGCCGTGGGGCGCGTGGTGGGGACGTGAGGTCGTCAATCGGTTAGAGAAAGAGAAATGGACATCCGTGCGCTCTTACAAGGGTTTTACCCCGATCTCACGCTACACCAGCTCGAGCTTTTGGAGCGCTTTGCCGCCGAGCTTACGGCGTGGAACGAAAAGATTAATCTCGTTTCCCGCAAAGACATCGAGTGTCTTGCCGAGCATCACCTCGTCCACTCGCTCGCTCCCATGCGTTTGCCCTCTTGTCAACCGCGGGGGCGGGTGCTCGACTTGGGCACCGGTGGGGGCTTGCCGGGTGTGCCGCTCGCCATAGCCTATCCTGACCTTTCGTTCCACTTGGTCGACTCGATCGCTAAGAAGATTCGGGTTGTCGAAGCCACGGTAGCGGCTCTCGGTTTGAAGAACGTGCGGGTTTCTTGCGGACGCGCCGAAGCCCTCCCGCGGGGCGAATATGACATGGTCGTCACGCGAGGGGTTGCTACGCTCGGGCAGTTGTGGCAGTGGGCGTCGCCGCGCTTGCGTCGCGGGGGTGGGTTGGTCGCCTATAAGGGCTATCCGTTGCCGGAGTCAGACTGTGTGGGGTTGGCGGCTTCTTTCGTGCAGGTACATCCGTTGGGAGAGCTCTTGTCGGGCGAATACTTCGCACAGAAATGTCTCGTGGAGGTGCACTCCTAGGGGGGGCAAAACGCGTATCAATCGAGATTTACGGGCGCATACGATGGTGTTCGTACAACAGAGCCTTGTTTTTCCTCTTCCTCTTCTCGCTCCTTTCTTTTTCCCTCCACGCGACAGAGACGCTTACCGAGCTTTACTTTGCCCTGCAGAGTGAGAAAGCGCGCGGGAGCGCAACGCAGCAAATCTTACACACGGTGGCGCCACATTACAACGTCGTGCTCGATAGTGGGCGCGTCGTGCGCGACACGCCGTATGCCCAAGCCATGGCACGCCTGAGCTTAGCGTATGCGCTTCACGAGCAGTATGCTTACAACCCCTCGGCACAACTCTGCAACAAGCTCATTTCTTACTACAACGAACAGCAAGACACGGCGCACGCCACCTCGAGCCTCTTGCTCTTGAGTGCCAACTACCTACAGCTTGGCTTGCTGGGCGACGCTTTGCCACTGATTTTGCAGGCAAAGCTGATGGCTAGTGAGGCCAAAGATTCGTTGCAAGAGCTCCACTCGCTTCAGATGTTGGGGCAGATTTACCTGCTGGGCGGCAAGTATGAGGCGAGTCTTGTCTATACAGACGAGGGGATCGCTTATTGCCAGCAGTCGCTCTCGGTCAGATGCGAGCGATACCTTGCCGAGTTGCTCTGTCAACAGAGTCAAGCCTACTTAGCGCTCCACCGAGCCCAGGAGTGTATCGCACCGCTCCAGCAAGGGATTCTCTTGAGCGACGAACATCAATTGCACAAGTTGCGCGTGAAGACGCGACGGCTGTTTGGCGATGTCTATCTTGCCCAAGGGCGCTATCCGAAAGCAGAGCAATATTACCTTGAGGCGCTTTACTTTTCGCGTCTCGAACACCAGCATGCCGAGCGCATCGCCGTCTTGCAACAGCTGAGTGCTTTACGCAAGGCGCAGGAGCGCTGTGATGATGCGTTGATTTACAATGACAAGGCACTCGCGCTTGCCGACTCGTTGCGTTTGGCTGGCGATCTGCGAGATCTCCTTTGGCAGCGTTACCAGTTTACGCGCGAAGATGCCCCTGAGGAGGCACTGGCTTGTCTCGAACGCTATGTCGCCCTCCGCGACTCGTTGGAGTATTATGTGGTGCAGACCAAGCTCGACATCCAGCACGACCGCTATGAGCAGCAGCTGCGCGACAAACAGTTGGAGATGCAGGGACTACAGATCGAGCGTGACCGGTATGCGAAGCTTTTTTTGGTGAGTGGGCTCGTCTTGCTCGTGGCTATTTTGTTGTGGGTGACCCACCAGCGTCGCAAGAAAATCGCGCGTCTTGCACAGGAGGCACTTGCCAAAAATCGGCTCTTTTCCCTCGTTTCCCACGACACCAAGAACTATGCCCTCTCAATACAGGTCGCCCTACGCCAGCTTGCCGGTCTCTACCACACCATGCCCGAGGAGCAAATCAGGGAGTATCTGCGGGAGCTCAATAATGCGGCAGATATGCAGATGGAGTTTCTCACCAACCTCTTGCAGTGGTCGCGTTTACAGCTCAATGCGGTGCGTTATATGCCCTCAACCTTTGTGCTTGCCGAGCTTTTGGAGCAGAATCTCGCCGCCTCTGAGCTTGCGCTCAAAAACAAAGAGTTGCGTGGGTACGTAGTAGGAGATAAGGGGGCGTGTCTTTGCGCCGATCGCGATATGGTGGATGTCATTGTGCGTAACCTACTCTCTAACGCAATTAAGTTCTCACCGCGGGGAGGGGAGGTGTGTCTCGCGGTCGAGTATGTGCGGGGCGGGCTTCGCCTTACGGTGACAGACCACGGCGCGGGGATGACCCCCGAGCAAATACAGAAGATCGGGCTTCTTGAGCAACGGTTGCTCAACACGGGGACAAAGGGGAGTCAGGGGGCTGGGCTAGGGTTGGTGCTCTGCCAGATCCTCGCCCAGCGGAACGGAGGAAAGCTCGGGGTAGACTCGACGATCGGGGAGGGGACGCGTATGTCAGTTACCTTTGCGATGAAAAAGAGAATAACAACAACCGGACAACAATAAGGAAGCGAAATGGCTAGAATCTTGGTGGTAGATGACCATGCACTCGTTTGGGGGTATCGACCGCATTACAAAATGCAGGAAAGGGCTACGAGGTCGTGGGGAGTGTAGGCTCTGTGCGCGAGTGTTATGAGTTTCTAGATACGCACGCAGCACCCGACCTCATTTTGTTAGATATTATTTTGCCAGACGGATCGGGCGAGGACGTCGCACGTCGCGTACGCAAAGAGTACCCTGATGTTCGGATTTTGGTCCTCTCGGCAGAAAGCTCCGACGAGGTCATCTTAAACCTTGTCGAGGCTGATATTCATGGCTTCGTTTCCAAAGACGAGCTGCTTGACGAGATGTTGGTGGGGGTGGGCTACGTCCTCGAGGGCGAAAAGTTTTTTGGTAAAAAGACTGACGAGCTCCTCAAGGCGCTTTACTCTGACAAGAGCCGACGCGAGCGAGCGCACGCTGATACGCTCTTTTCTGACCGCGAACGCGAGGTGATCACATATTGTTGCGAGGGGCGTCCGACCAAAGAGATTAGCGATTTGCTGAAAATTTCGCCCCGTACCGTTGATGCTCACAAAGCAAACATCTTCTCAAAGTTGGGGATTAACAATACCGTCGAGCTGGTGCGTTACGCACTCAAACACAGGTTGGTAAAACTCTAATTAGGGGGAGGGTAGATGAAGCGATTAAGACACGCCCAGTGCAGCAGGGGGCTTTGGGTCAGTCTATTATTCTTAGGAGGCATTCTTGCCGGTTGTGCGTCGAAACACACTTTGCGCGTAAGACCCTACGAGGCAAGTAAACCGCTGAAGGCGAACGAGTGGGTCTACTACCTCCCGCAAACGGTCTTAGACTTCGGTTTCTGTATGGAGGTGCGGCGCTTTACGCCAGGACCTTATGCCGCATACTGTAATACGCTCTTAGGCTTTCCGGCAAAAGAGCGCCCCGAGGCAACAACCTATCGCATTGTGGAGGTCACGCTCACCCAACACCAAGAGGCCGATCTCCGCGCCCCATACGTGGTGCAACAGACGGGCATTGCCGACCGAGACTTTGTGGCGCTGAGTCGCGGGGGGTGGTTAATCCCTTCCCAACAACGGGGGACGACCAGCATGACAGGACAACGAACCATGGCGCTTTCGCCTGCCGAGTTTGTGGATCGGAGTACCGAACCCTTTATCGACTCGCAACGGAGTGTCTTACACGCCGTCCGACAGCACGACTCGACCTTTGAGAGCGTCCCTGTGGCGCGCGAGGTGGCGGTCAAGCGCACGGAGGCTGAAAAGGCGCAACAAGCCGCCAATGTGATCTTTCAGCTACGGAAGCGGCGTCTCGACCTCCTCTCGGGCGAGGAAGTGCCTGCCTCGGCTGACGCGCTCGTGGTGGTGCTTAGGGAACTGAGTCGCTTGGAGGCGGAGTATCTTTCCCTCTTTCGCGGCGTGACTCAGCGTGACACCGTTTGGGGAAGATTGTCGTTTGTCCCTCAGCCGACGATGACCACGGCGATTCCGTGTCGATTCTCCCCATCGCGCGGGATTGTCGCTGCCCATGAGATGACGGCGCAGCCCGTGGTGTTACATCTGGAAAGTGAGGGGGAAGCCGAGAGTATGCCCTCGCCGTCGAGTGTCAAAAACGCCTACTTCTACCGTTCGCAACGCGAGGTAAATCTACGCCTGATGCTTGACAATCAAACGCTGTATGAGGGGCGTGTCTCCCTTTCGCAGGGGGGCGACGTGCTACACCGCCCTATAGCCCAGCCGTGTTATGATGTCTACGATTGAGGAATTCGTCCGCACCGTGCGTCGCACCCTCCACCGTCACCCCGAGCTTTCGGGCAAGGAGACGCGCAGCTCGGCTTACTTACAGGGCATTTTAGACGAACGGGGCTGGGAGATTGCGCCCATCCCCCATACCACGAGCTTTTTGGCCTATAAGACGGGGCGTTTACCCTACACCGTGGGCTTTCGTGCAGAGCTCGATGCTTTGCCGATACACGAGGTGTGTCGTGAGCAGACGCGGGAATATGCGAGTGAAACACCTGGGGTCATGCATGCCTGTGGGCACGACATGCACGCTGCTCTAGCCATCGGGCTTGCCTTAGAGCGCGATGCGGCGGAAGGGGAGGGATACCCGAACCTGCTTTTGGTTTTCGAATCTTCGGAAGAGGTCTTACCCGGTGGTGCGCAAGCGATTTTGGCGAGTGAGGCTTTTGCGGCACATCGCCTTGACCTTATGTTGGCCTTCCACTGTGACCCTGATTGGGCGGTGGGGACGCTAGGCATCCGAGGGGGGCAGTATATGGCCTCGGGCGACGAACTCTGGGTTACTGTGCACGGTAAGGCGGCGCACGGGGGGCTGCCCCATACGGGGGTTGATACGCTGCTGGTCGCCGCCCATATCTTGGTGGCGCTACAGAGTGTTGTCGCGCGCAATGTGCCGAGTGCCGAGTCGGTCGTCCTCTCTTTTGGTCACGTGGCGTGTGAGGGGCGTATGAATCTTATCCCTGCCAAGGTGCGCCTTGAGGGGACACTCCGCACCCAATCAGAAACGTGGCGTAGGGAGGCTAAGGAGCGCATTGCCACCATTGTCCAACACACCGCGGCTGCTTTTGGGGCGACGGCATCGTTGGAGATTCGCGAGGGGTATCCGCCCCTTTGCAATGACCAGAGGCTTGCCGAGCGAGCCGCGCAACTCTTGACCCAACACGGGGATCGTGTCGAACCCCTCGGGTTGCGGATGACTACCGATGATTTTGCTTACTTTGCACAACGGTTTCCTTCGCTCTTCTTGCGTTTGGGGGTCGGGCGCACAGGCAATGTACACTTGGGAGAGTTCTGTCCCGACGAGGGGGCGCTCGCCCACGGGCTCAGTGTCTTGCCGCTCTTGGTATGTAACTTGTGGCGAGGGGAACTCAAATAACCTATAAAATTACGTGGAGGACTAGCAAAGATGAGATTATGGTTTGTGATAACGCCGCTCCTCTTTTCCCTTTCTTTTACCATGGGGGTGTGTGCGGAGAAGAGCCCGATTGTCGAGATCGAGCGAGCTTTTGCCAGTGGCGATGCGGAGAAGCTATACCCTTACTTTGGGGCGACGGTCGACCTACGCATCCTAGAAACAGAGAACTTGTATGGCAATGCGCAAGCGAAGGTCTTGTTATCTAATTTCTTTACCGAGCACCCGCCGGCGAGTTTTGTGGTTGTGCACCGTAAGATGCGTTCTGACAATTCGTTTCTGATAGGCACTTACTCCACGCGCTCGAACTCGTACCGGATCAGCATCTTTCTCAAAATCGAGCCCGAGAAGGCGCGCATCTCGCAAATTCTGATTCAGAACTCAGGGTCGTAGGGCGAGTGGGTGTCGTTTATACGACACACGCTCGTTTTGCTTATATGGCATATTCGTTGTACTTTAGTCATATTCACTAAACTGGTAAGCATCATGAAAACGACAAGGAAGCTTTTAACAGCGGCACTGGTGTTGTTGGTCTGGCTAGGGAGTTGGGGTAGCGCTTCGGCTGAGGAACGACCCTTTATTACGAAGTGGCAAGGAGTGAAAGGGGCAGAGCTGCGCATCCCGATCATGGGCAAGGAGTATAAGCTCGTGATCAAGAACGCAAAAGGTGATGTGGTGAAGAGTGAGGCAAAGCTCACGCTCGAAGACCCGACGAAACCATACGTTTTTACACCCGCAGAAGATGGGCTCTATACCGTAGAGGCGGGACCGGTGGGGGTTACCAACATCAAGATGGACGGGGTCTATCAAGGTTATGATTGGATACCTGCTGCGAGCAGCGGAAGTCTAATCGAAGTCGTACAGTTCGGGACGGTGAAGTGGACAACCATGGAAAACGCCTTCAACCGGTGTTGCTTTATGAACTTCGCTAAAAACATTGACGTCCCTGACCTATCGCAGGTTAAGAGTATGCTCCAGACCTTCTCAGGGTGTACCTCTTTCAACGCACCCCTGAAATGGGATGTGAGCAAAGTCACCGACATGAGTTACATGTTCGCAGATTGCGCTTCTTTTAACCAACCATTGACTTGGGACGCGAGCGAGGTGCTAGAGCTAGGGTCTATGTTCTCTGGGTGTATCTCGTTAAACAGCCCTCTAGACTTTAAGTTGAAAAAGGTGACAAGCATGTGGGGGATGTTCTATGGTTGCGTCGCTTTTAACCAACCCTTGGAAAACTGGAACGTGAGTGAGGTGGAAAATATGTTATACCTCTTCAGCGGATGCACGTCGTTTAACCAGCCTTTGGAAAAGTGGAATGTGAGCAAGGTTTCCAATATGTCAGGGATGTTCTCCGGATGCACCTCCTTTAACCAACCCCTTGGAAAATGGAAGATTCAGACGGGGATCGGAGGGCTTGGTGAAACCGCTATGAGTCCGTCAAACTATTCTAAAAGCTTGCTTGGTTGGGCAGAACAAGCCGACCTGCCCGATGAAATAAGCTTTGGTAAAGATGTGACCGGATTGGTCTACTATGATATGGGGGCGGCCGCACGTAAAATTCTTGAAGGTAAAAAATGGAAGTTTAACGGCGACATTCATCAGACAAGTGGTCTTTCCATTGCGCCACGCTCCTTGAGTTTAGCCGTAGGTAAGGAGCTTGTACTCCCGTTTGAAAAGTGGGGAGTAGAGGACACAGAAAAGGTCACCTTTACATTTAGTGTAGAAGGGGTGCTTTCAAGCGAACTCACGAATGACGGAAAGGGGCTGCGTATCAAGGGGCTTAAAGATGGTAACGGTAAGCTCACTGCCAGCATCGCAGCCAAGCAGGGCGTGCATGATGGGTATACCAGCGTTTGCGAAGTGGAAGTATACACCGAAGTAAAAAGCATTACCATAAAGCCCGATACGAAGACGCTTGAGGTGGATGCTAAAGTCTCGCTTACGCCAACACTAGACCCCGCTATCAATGAGGAGAATGTTATCTGGAGCAGCTCAGATGCGAGTATTGCTACTGTAAGCATTAAGGGCGAGGTGACTGCCAAGCGTCTAGGTAAGTGCACCATCTTTGCTAAGACTATGGGGAGTAACATAACAGGCAAGTGTGAGATTACGGTCATTGCAAAAGGAAGTAAGGTCGCGGTCATGGGAATCACCGTGTCGCCTGCAAGCAAGACGCTTAAGGTCGATGAAACAGAGACCTTAACTGTGACGATTGCCCCAGATAATGCTACCGTCAAGGAAGTTACCTGGAGCAGTTCAGACGAAACGGTGGCTACCGTAAGCGAGGCTGGGCTCGTAACCGCTAAGAAGGCGGGTGAGTGTACCATCACAGCCAAGAGCAAGGAAGAGGGAAGTACGGTAAAAGGTGAGTGTAAGGTGATTGTGGAAGCCAAAACAGAAGCGGTAGAAGATGCCACCTTAGCTTCCATCGTTGTCTCGCCTAACCCCTTTAGCTCGCAATTGCGAATCGATAACCCCGCAGGGGCTATGTTGCGCTACGAGTTGGTAAATGCCGTGGGGGTTGTGTTAAGCACGGGGGCTCTAATAGATAAAGAGGTCTGGATTGAAACGAACACCCTCCCCGCAGGTATCTATTTTGTGCGTTTCTACGGGGAAAATTCTGCGCAACGGGGCATAAGACTACTCAAGTACTAGCTTGTTTATTTCGGTAACGAGAAGTCGCCTCAAACGGGGCGGCTTCTTTTTTCAAAAAGGTCTTGAGGAATGAGAATGCACGACAGAGCTGCTACTATGAGTTGCAGGCGCACCTAAGATTTTGTACCTTTGCAGAGACTCTGACCCCCGCGGGATTGTGGGGGCGGAGATAAAGGAAGAGAATGGACGATCAGGAGTATGGTTCCGTCTTGTTGTCAAATGCTGTGCGGGCGTTAAGCAAACTCCCCGGTGTGGGAAAACGTACGGCCATGCGTTATGCCCTACACCTAGAGCGGAGCTCCGTGGCAGAGCAAGAAGCCTTTATCTCAGACCTGATCGCCTTTACCTCCCACATCCAGCGTTGCCCGATTTGTAACAATTACTCTGACGATGGCGCCCCCTGTGCCCTCTGTCGCGACACGCGGCGCGACACGTCACAGCTGTGCATTGTGCCCGATGTGCGCGATCTGTTGGCCATCCTCCAAGCCCAAGTATACGGGGGGAGCTTCTTTGTTTTAGGGCGTTTACTCAACCCGATGAAGGGTGTCACCCCATCAGACCTCCCTATCCAGCAGCTGCGCGATCGCATCCACCGAGGTGTGGAGGAGGTGATCTTGGCGCTCCCCAACCATTCGGAAGGTGAAATGACGATCTTTTACCTCCAGCGTCTTTTGTCAGAGTACCAGATTCAGCTTTCGCTCCTCGCGCGTGGCATACCTTTTGGTAACTCTGTAGAGCAGACCGATGACAACACCATGTTGTTGGCCTTTGAGCGGCGCACGACTCTCACCCTTCCACGAATGAAGATAGATCAGACGGAGGCGCTCTGAGTCCCGTCTTGTGGCACAATTATTTTGAGGTAGTAATGAAGCGACAATTCTTTTTGTTAGTTTCTTTCTTGGTATTGGTCTCTACTGCTTGGGGGCAGGAAGCGGGCGTGGCTGAGGCGAAAGCGGCGCTTGCGAGCGACGACTTTGCGAAGGCGCGCAAGCTTTTTGAAGCCGCCTATAAAGAGACCCCTGCAGACACGACCGTGTGTTACGGATTGGCAGAAACCTATCTCCGAATGCAGGAGGCGAGCAAAGCCGAAGACTTTGTGGAAAAGGTGCTGCGGCAGTTTCCTGACGACGCGATCTTACACCTCAAGTTGGGGATCGCACTCAACTTGCGAGGAAAATTTAAGAAGGCAGAGGAGGAGTTTGTGAGGGTCGACGAGTTGCTCGCCAAAGACGACTTGTTGCGTCAAACGCTTTATGTCAATTATGGGATTGCCGTGCTCGGGCGGGAGAGGGCGGAGGATGCGATCCCGTGGTTTGACAAGGCGATCGGGGTCAACCCGCGTAATGCGACCGCCTATAACTACAAGGGGTCAACGCTTTACCGCTTGGGCGAGTATGACGATGCGTTGCGTTCGTTTAATACGTCGCTTGACATCGATCTTCAGAACCCCATCACGCTTTACAATCGGGGGATGACCTATCTCAAACTCGAGGATCACGCGAAGGCGTGTCTCGACTTTCACGCTGCCTGTCGTAAGGGAAATATGAACGCATGTAAGCAGATCTTGGTCGTCTGCAAGCAGAAGGCGCAGTAGCAGCACGTCGCTGCGCCTGTGGGAGGGATGTGAGCCCTCGCTCCCAAAATAAAGTGTTATCTTAGCGCAACAATGACGGCAGTACGCGTAGCGAGAAGCGAGGTGATGAGACACCTCTTATTTTGGAGCTTTTTGGTGAGTCTGTGTCTGTGCTCGTTGTCCTCTACTTGGGCGACCGAGGCGGATGAGACTGCCTATATGGATCTCACGCAGCATAATTTTGCTGGGGGCGAGGCGGTCTACCTCCGCGGCGAGACGGAGTTTTACTGGGGCGAGATCCTCTCTCCCAATGACTTCCGGCGTGGAAGACACAACAAGCCCACGTTTTTGCGCATCCCTGGTTCGTGGGAGGGGGTCGAGGTTAATGAGCGCAGCCTCCCCTCTAATGGGTGTGCCACCTATCGCTTCTGGCTTATCGTCCCTCCGCTTGAGGATGGACAGGAGTATGCAATCCACATCCCACTCGAATACTCGAGTTACCGCCTCTGGATCAATGGGCAGCAGGTGGCGTCGGTGGGTAAAGTGGCTAACAACCCTTACGACGCACAACCGAGCTCGCGCATAACGGCGCTTACGATCCACGAACGTGTGAATAAGCAGGACACGCTGGAGTTCATCTTCCAGATGTCTAATTTCCACTTTCCGCAAGGAGGGCTAGTCTCGCCATTGCGCTTTGGTACGGAGCAAACTCTGCGAAACTATCGTTTCGGGATCACCAATTTCCATTACCTTCTCCTCGGGGCGTTGGCGTTGCTCTTTCTGATGAACATGATCCTCTTTTGGGGGCGCAAGGAGCAGTATTCGTTTTGGTTTGCGTTTGGGTCGGTGTTAGCCATTGTGCGTATCGTTTTTGGCGAGTCTGACTTGTTGCAAAACTATTTGCCGTGGCTCACCTGGAGTCTCTACCACAAGGTGCTTTACCTCTCGTCATTGGGGTCGATGATGTCGCTTTTCCTCTTCGTGCATTGCCGTTACCGCGGTTTCTTGAAAGACAATGTGGTGCATTGGGTTAATGCCATCGGGCTCGTCTTAGGGGTCTTTTTCTTCTTTACCCCAGTGGCGATCTTTACCCACGTGCGGCTGTTGCTCTACTTCTATTTCGTGGCTATTTTCGTGCTACTTTGGGCTAAAATCTTGGTGCATGCCATCCGTCGGAGTGAGTTTTTGAGTATCGCGCTTGGCTGTTTAGCCCTCATGGTCTGTATGGCGCTTAATGGGTTGCAGGGGGTCTTTCACGTTGAAACGCTGTTTCCTTATGTCACGCTCGGGGTGACCCTTTTTGTGCTGATCGTGATTTGCGCTATGACGTGGGATTTTAGCCTCACGATACGCAAGGCGCGCAACTATCAACAGCAAGCTGGGGTAGAACGAGCTGCACTGGAGAACAAGATCAAGCAGCTAAGCATCGAGAACGAACAGCAGCAACGCCGTTTCAACACCGAGCAGCAGGAGCAACGCCAGCAGGTGTGGGTCGATAATGGGATAGCGCGGCTCTCGACCCTCATGGCACAGAACCAGAATAGCCTCAAAAACCTGTGTGAAAACACCCTCTTTCAGCTCACGAAGTACCTCCGCGTGAATGCGGCGATGCTCTATGTCGCGCGGATTGACCCCGAAGAGCACTGTGTCAAGCTTTATATGCATGCTCACTATGGGTTGACGCAAGAACAGTTGGATCAGAATAGTGTCTTAGATGAGGACCAGGGTATGGTTGGGGCGTGTTATCACGACAACACCTTTCAGCACATATCCAACCTTCCGGAAGGGTTCATGAAAATTTCCTCGGGGCTCGGGGCTTGCACGCCGCCGTCGTTGCTCCTGATGCCGCTCCAGAGCACGGCGGGGGTAGTTGGGGTATTAGAGCTCGGTCGTTTCGAAAATTTCCAAGAGTATGAGATCTCGTTTGTCAAGCGTATTGCGGTGATCTTGGCTAACAACCTCACGCATACCAAGAATAACGAAGATTATATTGCGGCGCTGGACGCTACCAACCAGACGATCGCACAGCTACACAAACAGATTGCGCAACAAGAGCAGTATAACGAACAGATGGCTGCCGAGCTGGAAGAGTATCGTCGTGGGTAGCGCGCGGCAACATCACATCAGCAACCGAAGCACAGTAAACGGCGAAAGAGAAATGGGGCGTAATGGGGTCGTTAGCGGCGTGGTGATCGGCTTGTTACTGCTCGTGTTGTGTGGAGTGTTGGCTTCGTGTGGTAGCACGAGGCGACGAGGGCGGAGCAGCTCGGGGCGGAAGTATCGTCCGCTCAAGTGTCCGTGTGACCGTCGTAGCGATGGGCAGGAGGAGCGGCTCTGGTTGGGGAGTGAGGTGTGGGCGGCGGAAGTGCCCCACGTCGACGAAAATCGGTAGATATGGAGAAAATAGGCGTAATCGGTGGCGGAAGTTGGGCTACGGCCATAGTAAAGATCTTGCTAGAGAATGTAGAGTCGGTAGGCTGGTATGTGCGTAACGAACAGACCCGAGCCTCGTTGCGCGAAACGGGACATAACCCGAACTATTTGAGCGACGTCCACTTCCCATCCGCGCGTTTATGCATTTATGACGATGTCAATGTGTTAGCGCGCGATTGTGACATCATCTTCATGGTCGTCCCTTCGGCTTTTTTAGCCGAGTGGCTTAAGCCGCTGACCGCCGATCTGACGCATGCCTTTGTGGTGACCTCGATTAAGGGGATTGTGCCCGAGCATCACTTGACCCCGTCAGAGTATTTGAAACAGCATTTCGGTCTCTCTTATTCGCGGATGGGGGTCGTGAGCGGTCCGTGTCATGCAGAGGAGGTGGCGCTCGAGCGTCTCTCTTACCTCACGGTGACGTGTAAAGAGCTGGAATGGGCCGCGCGGGTGAGTCGTCTCTTGCGCTCGAGTTACATCCGCACTATCGAGGGGCAGGATATTTATGGCACAGAATATAGCGCCATCTTGAAGAATATTTACGCCGTGGCGGCTGGGGTCTGTCATGGCTTGGGGTATGGCGACAACTTCCAAGCAGTGCTTATCAGCAATGCGCAGGATGAAATTACCCGCTTTTTGAACCAGTCATATCCCGCCGAGCGCGATACCAACACTTCGGCTTACCTCGGCGATTTGCTGGTTACTTGCTACTCGCAATTTAGCCGGAATCGCACGTTTGGCGCCATGATCGGCAAGGGGTATAGTGTGAAGTCGGCCCAGTTGGAAATGAAGATGGTCGCCGAGGGCTATTATGCGACCGCGGGGCTACATGCTATCAATCAAGAACATGGCATCCGGATGCCCATTGCCGAGCGGATGTATAACATCCTTTACGAGGGGCGGAGTGTGCGCCGCGAGATGAGTGACCTTCTTGCCGAATTGAAATAATCAACCCGTCTTAAATCGCTAGTACATGGGTGCTCAAAATACGTTGTGGTTTGAATGTGGCGCCGAAGCGTTGCCACAGCAAGATAGTTGCCAAGATTTGGCAGAGAAGGCGCGCGAGGCTTGCTTGACCTTGCTTTCGGGCAAGAGCAGTTCGCCACGTTTTGACGGATGGTTGGCGCTGCCTGGAGATTCGAAAACCCAGAATATTACGCAGGAAGTGCTCGCCTTAGCACGCGAGTTGGTGGCGTATGAGGCGGTGGTCGTGATTGGGATTGGGGGCTCTTATCTTGGCGCGTTGGCGTTGGCTGAGGCGCTAGAAGATCAGAAAGTAAAGCCTCACACCGAGATTATCTTTCTTGGTTTTACGCTGTGTGCCGACTATATGGCGATGCAGCTCGAGCGTCTCAAGGAAAAGCGTTATGCCGTAGTGGTGATCTCAAAGTCGGGCACGACCACTGAGCCGGCGCTCGCTTTCCGCTATGTGCTCACGGCGATGAAAAAGAGCGCCTTGGGGTATCAACCCGAGCGGATCATCGCTATCACTGACGCGGCACGGGGGACGTTGCACGACCTCGCTGAGCGGGAGGGGATACGCCGCATGGTGATCCCTGATGACATTGGGGGGCGTTATTCGGTTTTAACCCCCGTGGGGCTTTTGCCGTTAGCTATTGCTGGGGTTGATATTGAGGCGCTGTTGGAAGGGGCGCGTCTTGCTTTGGAAGAGCAGACCAACCCCCATTCTGCGGCAGTGGCGTATGCGACGTGGCGCAATCGTTGGTATCGCAACGGGCGGACGTTGGAAGTGCTTGCGCTCTACTCGCCCTTTATGCGTAGTGTGGGCGAGTGGTATAAGCAACTTTATGGCGAGAGCGAAGGTAAGGAGGGGCGTGGCGTATTCCCCGTATCGGTGTGTAACACGACAGATCTTCACTCGCTCGGTCAATATTTGCAGGAAGGGGAGCGTCTGTTTATGGAGACGCATGTCCTCTTTTCTGGGGCGCAGCATGAGATGCTCGTCCCAGAGCTTGAGGGGATTGCCGACGGATTAGAGTATCTCGAGGGGCGTTCGCTTCATGAGGTGAATTTGGCGGCGGCACAAGCGACGCTCTTGGCGCATGAGAAGAGTGGCATCCCGAGTGCGGTGTTGCATTTGGATCGGCGTGATGCCTTCTCCCTCGGTTACTTGATTTATTTCTGGGAGTTGAGTTGTGCGCTCGGCGTGTTGATGCAAGGACACAATCCGTTTGACCAGCCTGGGGTTGAGGCTTATAAGAAAAACATGTTTCACTTGTTGGGGAAGCCTAGCTTCTAGGTGATTCTTACGCAGCGTTTACGCGGACGGCGGGTAAGCGGTCTTAGCGCTGGCTGGGCGGAGGGCGTGATGCGGGGTAATGGCTAATCTGAATGGCGGGAGCTCGTCTGGAGTGTGTTTATTGTTATACCTTTGCCCTTAAAATAGTTTGAAAGAGACGAAAGTAATAGCCTTATGAGACAAACCCCTCACTTTATGGAATATAATACCCAACGGAAGAAGCTCGTGATGCCAGAGTATGGGCGTCACGTGCAACAGTTGGTAGAAAAACTCCTCTCTATTCGGGATCGCGACGAGCGCACGCGCGAGGCTTACCTCGTGGTGCAGATTATGTTGGGGCAGAACCCACAGCTCCGCAATGTAGAGGAACAGGAACGAAAGGTCTGGGAACACCTCTACATGATTTCGAATTACGAACTGGATGTGGATGCGCCCTACCCCCTCACACGCCCGACAGTCTCGTCGGGAGTACATCGGCGACGCCACCTTCCATATCCGAAGCGTTTGGGAAAGATAAACCACTATGGGTCGCTTGCCCCAAAGATGTTGTCGGCCATCTGCCGGATACCGTCGCTGGAACGACAGCTCCGTTTCGGGTTGCAGACGGCGAACCAGATGAAACGTTGCTACCTTGAGTGGAATAAGAGCACGGTGGAAGATGCGGAGATTATCGCCGACGTAGAGCGTCTCTCGGGCGGGCAAATCGCTTTGGCTAATGCCGTACTTGAGGGATCGGAGTTCCCGCCACAGCGTCCTTTCCCTCCACAGCAGCGTCGTCCGCAACCCTCGCACAACAATGCGCAATTCGCACAAGGGCGTCAGTCACAGCAGCGTTTTAATCCGCGTAATGGTCAAAACCAGCCGAATAACGGACGTCCTCAGACGCAGCAAGGGGGAAAGGTGCCGATGGTGCAAGTAGCGCCACAGCGCCCACAGATGCCTCGTATGACGCCCACCACACCTCCGCAGCGTCAGGGGACACAAGGTCAGCCGCCGCGGGGAGGACAACAGGGGCAATCACAGCCGCAACGTCAGCGTTTCCCACAGGGGCGTCAGACCCTGCCGGCGCAACAGCACTCGCAGGGTGGGCAACCCAATGAGTCGCAACCGAATCAGCCGCAGATTACGCCGCGAGTGGTGCGTCCCCAGATGAGACCCCCTCAGCAACGTCCTCAGCAACCCCATGTGGGGCAACCCACCGAGGGGCAGGAAAATCAGAATACAGGTCATTTGTGGATTCGCAAACGTGGACGGAGGCGTCGTAGTGATTCGTAAATGGAGGCTTTTCGCATAGAAGGCGGTGTTCCGCTGACAGGGAAGATTCGCCCCAAGGGCGCAAAGAATGAGGCGTTGCAGGTGCTTTGTGCGGTGTTTTTAACCACAGAGCCTGTCCGGATCAACAATCTCCCGCGTATCCACGATGTGCTACGTCTCATTGAGCTCTTGGTATTCTTGGGGGTGTCGGTCGAGTGGCATTCGGCGTCAGATTGTACGCTGTGTGCTCGCGGGGTGGATGTGAGGTTGTTGTTTACCGAGGAGTTTCGTCATCGTGCGGGGAAGATGCGGGGGTCGGTTATGTTGGCGGGTCCCTCGTTGGGGCGTTTTGCCGAGGCTTTTGTGCCTAAGCCGGGCGGGGATAAGATAGGTCGTCGTCGTTTGGATACACACCTTGATGGTTTTCTCAAATTGGGTGCTACCCTCGAATATCGCCCTGAGTGTGACGGGTATCGTGTCTGTGGCGAGCAGCTTCGAGGGGCGTATATGCTCTTAGATGAGGCCTCGGTCACGGGGACAGCGAATATCATTATGGCGTCGGTGTTAGCCTCGGGCGAGACGACTATCTTCAATGCGGCGTGTGAGCCATACGTACAGCAGTTGTGTCTTCTCTTACAACAAATGGGGGCACAGATTGAGGGGATTGGCTCCAATCTTCTGCGCATTCGGGGGGTGAGTTCGCTGCACGGGGCGACGCATACGTTGCTCCCAGATATGATAGAAGTGGGGTCGTTTATTGGGATGGCGGCGATCACACAGAGTGACATCACGATAGAGGATGTGCAATTGCCTCACCTCGGGATCATCCCCCACTCGTTTGCGCGTCTTGGCATAGCCTTAGAGGCGCAGGGGGACAACCTCGTGGTGCACGGTTCGCGTCCCTATCAGATTGAGACATTTATGGATGGCTCTATTATGACCATCGCCGATGCGCCGTGGCCAGGCTTGACGCCAGACTTATTGAGTGTCTTCTTGGTGGTGGCGACCCAGGCGCAGGGAGCAGTGCTCATCCACCAAAAGATGTTTGAAAGTCGGCTCTTTTTTGTGGACAAGCTTATTGACATGGGGGCACAGATTATCCTTTGCGATCCGCACCGTGCTACGGTAATCGGTTTGGCACGTCAGCAGAAATTGCGTGCTACGCAGATGACCTCGCCTGACATTCGAGCAGGTGTGGCTCTGCTTTTGGCCGCACTAGCAGCGGAGGGAACTAGCACTATCTATAATATCGAGCAGATCGATCGTGGTTACGAATCGATAGATACCCGCTTGAATGCGCTTGGGGCACGGATCGAGCGACTCGTGTGACAAACTGTCGTACCCGTTTTTTACAACTGCCGTTCTGTCACTACGTGGGGAGGACGGCATATTTCTTGCGTTTTTCCTTTCTCTAGGAAATAGACATGGTTACCACAATGGATAAGAAAAAGCATAACCACACGCCCAAGGACGAAGCGCCTAAGTGTGTGCCTACACAAGAAGAAACGGTAGAAACGGTGCAAGCCGAAGAGCTCCCCGCAGTGGACGAGCCGTGTGAGGAAACGAGCGAGGGCAACTCCGAGCCTGTCAATGTGAAGGAGCTCACCGAGCAGCTCGAGCTCGCCAAGCAGGAAGCCGAGGAGTGGAAAGACAAGTATTTGCGCCTGAGTGCTGAGTTTGACAACTACCGCAAACGCACGTTGCGCGAGAAGCAAGAGTTGGTGGCTACGGCGAGTGAAGCGACGCTGACGAAACTCCTCCCCGTGGTTGACGATTTTGAGAGGGCATTGCAAAACAGCAACTCCGCTGACCCAGAGGCGATGCGTATGGGCTTAGAGTTGATTTATAAGCTCTTAACGCGTTTCTTACAAGAGAATGGCGTTTCGGAAATAGAGGCCATGCACCAAGAACTCAACACCGATTTTCATGATGCGGTAACGCAATTTAAGGTGGAAGATGAGTCGCTCCGTGGAAAGGTGGTCGATGTTTTGCGTAAGGGGTATTTGCTCAATGGGAGAGTGTTGCGTCACGCGCAAGTCGTGATAGGAGAGTAGAGAGAATCGTATAGATGGCAAAAAGAGATTATTACGAAGTCCTTGGTGTCAGCAAGGGTGCCTCGGCTGATGAGCTGAAGAAGGCGTACCGAAAGCTGGCTATCAAGTACCATCCTGATAAGAATCCCGGAGATAAGGAAGCCGAAGAGAAGTTCAAGGAGCTTGCTGAGGCTTACGACGTCCTAAGTGACCCCGAGAAGAGAAAGCGCTACGATCAATTTGGCCACGCTGGTGTCGGTAGCAGTGCAAAATTGATCGTAA